>NZ_CAWMRY010000012.1:0-111224 GCF_963870295.1 Aeromonas sp. ANP5
ATGTGGAGCCAATAATGGCCATTCAAATAAACAAAATAGCCATGAGCCTTGCCTTAATGGCCACCGCTGGTAGTGCCACAGCAGCCGCCAAGCCCAATATTCTTGCCATCATGGACGATGACATCGGCTACTGGAACATCAGTGCCTACAACCAGGGGATGATGGGCTACCAGACCCCGAACCTGGACAGGATCGCCAATGAGGGTCCTCTTAACCGGTCACTACAGATATCACTAAACAATCATCATATCCTGAGAGATAGATTGGCCTTATAGTCCCGGTGAGCAAGACAGAAGTGCCTAAGATATCGGGAACAACCGCCCAATAAACCGCCACCTGCGCGGCTCGCCCTTCGTTCTGCCTGCGCTATGGTTTACCATGCACACAATTGTGGTGCCTGGCACCGCCCACCCTAGCGCCAGGCGCTACCGTCATCGGATACCTCATCTCGAGCAACATGAGCAAAACAGCACACGCGGGCAACGAGCCAACCTTCTACTTCCACGACTACGAAACCTTCGGCATCAGCCCCGCCAAGGACAGGCCGTCGCAGTTTGCCGGTATTCGTACCGATGCGGATTTCAACCTCATTGGCGAGCCGCTGGTCATCTATTGCAAGCCTCCGGCAGACTACCTGCCGGATCCGGAGGCGTGCCTGATTACCGGTATCACGCCGCAAAAGGCGATGAAGGATGGGCTGTGCGAGGCGGATTTCATTCGCCAGATCCACGAGCAGTTCGCCACGCCGAATACCTGTGTGCTTGGCTACAACAGCATCCGCTTCGATGATGAAGTGACCCGCTATACCCTCTATCGCAACTTCTATGACCCCTATGCCTACAGCTGGCAGAACGGCAACTCCCGCTGGGACATCCTCGACATGCTGCGGGCCTGCTATGCCCTGCGCCCGGAGGGGATCGAGTGGGCCTTTGACGATGAGGGGAAACCGAGTTTCCGGCTGGAGAAGCTGACGGTCGCCAACGGCGTGGCCCACGCCAATGCCCACGACGCACTCTCTGACGTACTGGCCACCATCGAGATGGCCAAGCTGGTAAAAAAGGCCCAACCCAAGCTATTCGGGTACCTGTTTGACCTTCGCAACAAGAATAAAGTGAAGGCGCTGATTGACGTGGTGACCATGAAGCCGCTGGTGCACGTCTCCGGCATGTTCTCCCCCTGGCAGGGTTGTGCAAGCTGGGTCTCGCCGCTCGCCTGGCACCCCACCAACCAGAACGCGGTGATCATGGTCGACCTGACCCGTGACCCCACCCCGCTTATCGAGCTCACCAGCGAGGAGATCCGCGAGCGCCTCTATACCAAAAAAGAGGAGCTGGGGGATCTGGCGGGCATTCCGGTCAAACTGGTGCACATCAATAAGTGCCCGGTGCTGGCACCGGCCGCCACCCTGACGGCGGAGCGTGCCGACGAGCTCGGCATCAATCGGGAGCAGTGCCGCAAGAGCCTGGATCTGCTGCGCGCCCATCCCGAGGTGCGGGAAAAACTGGTGGAAGTGTTCAATCAAGAGTTCGCCGGCAGCAATGACAGCGACCCCGATACCCAGCTCTACGCCGGATTCTTTGGCCATGGCGACAAGTCCACCATGGATCTGGTGCGTGCCACCCCCGCGGATCTGCTGGGTGAGCGGGAGTTCGCCTTTACCGACTCCCGGCTGCCGGAGATGCTGTTCCGCTACCGCGCCCGCAACTGGCCACACACCTTGAGCGAAGCAGAGCAGAAGCGCTGGCGCCTGCACTGCAGCGACTACTTCAGCCGCCGTCTGCCGGACTACGTGCCCCGTCTCGAGGCACTGGCCGAGCAGAACCAGAGTAACGAACGGAACTTTACGATTCTAAAGAGTCTCTACCACTATCTGGAAGATTTATGAGTTGTGAGTAGTTTCACAATAAATCCTTCCCGCCCATCCCCTTCTTCAGGTCATAATGAAGAAGGGGATTTCCCCAAAAACCAATATCTTGCAACATCCTGAGCGGATGTCTCCCAAGCAAGAGATCTCTTTGGCCGAACGGAAGCCATTTGCTGATGCCTCGTCACCACGCACTGCTCGGATTACTGGCCCTGCTGCCGCTGGCAGCCAACGCCGCATACCGGTTCGATGTGCCGGATTATCTTGCTCGCCTGCCCGAGCAGACCTATCGCATCGTAGAACAGAACTTCAATACCCTTTATCAGCAGACTGATTTCACTCCCCTGATCACCAACAGCTACTTCAACGGCTCCCATCTCTACAAGTTTGTCGGGGTACCGCTGGCCATCAGCGCCCAGTCAGGTTTCCAGCTGGAGGTGTTTGGTCAGGTCTATAACCGCGCTTCGCAAGCCTATATGCACCTGAGCGAGGATATGTCCCTCTATCGGGTGATGCGGGTCGATCTGATGGGGAACCCCAATGATCAGCTGGCCATCGGTTTTGGTCTGGGGGTGCCCATCACCCCGTTGCTGACCCTCAAGGCGATCGCCTCCGGCAGTGATATCCCGGGCTATGGCTCCGCCAAATACGCCGTCGGTTTTGAGTGGCGTTACTAAAAAACGTGGCTGATAACCGCTGATTGAAACAATTCAGGCTCCGTGATGGAGCCTGAATTGTGTATGGTGACGCTGTGATCAGGTGTAGCGGATCACCCGCCCCGCTCCCCCTTGCAGGGTGACAGCCGTGCCGACTGCCTGTCCCTGCCAAAAATCGGTTCCCCCTTCCGGCAGCAGAAACTCCTGTGGTTGCCCCTCCCAGTTGAACAAGCAGAGCAGAGTACCGCCCTCGGGCAGGCTTACTTCGCCGCAGGCAAAGTCCATCGACTCGAAACGGGCAGAAGGTGTCCGAGCCGCGCAGAGCGTCAACAACTTGCACAGTTGCACCGCCTGCTCCTCATCGAGATCTTGCAGTCGATCACCGGCCAGCATCATGCCGCCGCTCGCCACCAGCGCTGCCAGATGGAAGCTGTAATCCGCCTTACTTGCCTGCTGGGTCGGCAGATCGCGCAGACAGATGCAGTCGGGATCGAGGGCCCAGAGCTTGTCATTCTGCCAGGCACGGCAGAAGGCCTCGCGAGCGATCTGGCGATAGCGATGACCACTGCGCTCCACATCATCGCTCACCCGCATGCCGTGCACCAGCCCGAGGCTTGGCCAGATGGGGGCGTTGCAACCGAGCAGGAAAGCGCCTTCACCAGCACCGCGCAGGATGGCCGCCATACCGCGTCGATAAGCTTCAACCCGGGTGGCGGCCGGATCGTGGAAACGGCCACCGTGGATGGCGCCCCAGAAGTTGGCATCGAGCTTGAAATAGTGGATGCCCCACTGCTCACGCAGGGTACGGAACACCCGCTCAAGGTGCGCCTGTACCTCGGGGTGGGTACCGTCCAGCACATACCAGGGAGTGCAACGCCAACCGCCATAAGTCACTCGTTCGGAAGGGAGCGGCAGGCCGTCATCCCCCTTCACAAACCAGTCGGGATGATCCTGAAACACCTGCGAGCTTGGTTCGGCAATAAAGGGAGCAACCCAGAGAGCGGGCTCGCAGCCAGCCTGTTTGATCTCGGCAGCCAATGAAGCAACACCTTGCTCGAACTTGGCCGATGGAGTGAGCCAATCGCCCATTTTAGCCTGATAGCCGTCGTCGATCTGCACGTAACGCAGGGCCGGGAAACGCTCGGCACGGACCTGCAGGTTCTCGCGAATATCGGCAGCGTTCACCTCGGCGTAGTAGTGATACCAGGAGCACCAACCGCTCGGGCGATCACTCACCTTGCCGATCAGCGAGCCGTGCTCGGCCTCGATCAGCCGTGCCAACTCGGCCAGCAGATCCTCGCGCTCAGCCCCTTCGAGGCAGATCAGCGCCTCGCTCTGCCAGTGCTCACCGGCTGCAAGTTTTCGCCCTTCACAGTTCATCAGGATCTGCAAGCGGCCATCGGGATAGAGACGAAACTCCCCGCCAAAACGGTGGCAGCTGGCAAAGGCGAGCAGCAGCCACCCCTTGCCATGCTCCACCAGCAACAGGTTGTGAATGGTGTGATAGTCATTGTCATCAGTGATGCGATAGACGCTGGCATCGGGACAACGACCGACATGTTGCGGTGATTGCCAGCTACCCATGGTCTGGGCCAGCATCTGGAATCCTTCGCCATAGATGGCGCTCTCCACCGGCAAACCAAGCTTGCCGTCAAACAGCACCCAGCGGTCAACCGAGGTGGCATCAGAACCGGTGTTGTCGAGTCGCACCCGACACAGGGGCCCTTCCCACTGACGGGTTTGCAGCAGATGGGGTGGCAACGCATTATCATTCGCCAGCTGGCGAACTCGGGACAAGAGGGATGTCATCACTACTCCTTGTAGTTCGAAAAAGGGTTCTATCAGACGATGCTCAACAGATAATCTGCATACAAATCAGCTTCAAACGAACTGATTTCAGTTGTTATTGTTTTAATGCCGCGACCCAGCCTCTCTGGTAAACTGCGATTTTTCTTCCCAGTCGATGAGGTTCACGTGATCGCGCAACGCGCCTTGCTGTACTTTCGTGACTTTATGGTCATCGTCGCCTGCCTGCTGGCAGGTAAATCCGTGGCAGCCATCCTGCCTTTCGCCTTTCCCGGCAGCATCATCGGTATGCTGCTGCTCTTCGTGCTGCTCTCCCTGCAACTGATCAAGCTGCACTGGGTCGAGCTGGGCGCAGGCTTGCTGCTGCGCCACATGGGCGTTTTGTTCGTGCCGGTCGCGGTCGGGCTGGTGGCCTGGCTAGAGCCCCTGCGCCAATCCTTCGGCGTCATCATGCTCTGCATCGTGCTCGGGATCGTGCTGATCCTCGCCACCGTCGGTCGGCTCTACCAGAGGATGAACAAATGATCTTCTGGCTAGCGATCCCTCTGACCCTGGCGCTCTATTTCGCCACCCGCGCCCTCTATCGCCGCCTGCCCTGGCCCATCATCAATCCGGTACTGGTGCCGACTGCGGTGATCATCGGCCTGCTGCTCTGGTTTGATCTGCCCCTTGAGCAGTACGAGCGCGGCAGCAGCCCCATTACCATGCTGCTGGAGCCCGCAGTAGTGGCGCTGGCGCTGCCGCTCTATCAGCAGGCGCGCCAGATCCAGGCCAAGCTCAAGCCCATCCTAATCTGTACCCTCGCCTCCGTCTTGATCTCGGTGTGTACAACCCTGCTGATCGGTCACTTTATGGGCACAGATCCGGCGCTGCTCGCCTCATTGGCTACCAAATCCATTACCACCCCGCTCGCCATGAGCGTCAGCCAGTCCATCGGCGGCATTCCCGCCATCGCGGCCGCCGTGGTGGTGGTGGTGGGGATTGTCGGTGCCCTGATCGGCTACCCGCTGCTCAAACTGCTCAAAGTGACCGATCCGGAAGCGCAAGGGCTCGCCATGGGGGCCTGTGCCCACGCCATCGGCACGGCTACTTCCGCCGAGAAAGGGATCACCCAGGGCGCCTTTGCATCGCTCGCCATGGTGGTGTGCGGGATCCTCACCGCGGCCGTCGCCCCGCTGCTGTTTGCCATCTATCACTGGCTGATCTGATCACCCCATTGACCACCTGTTGACCATTCCGGGGGGCCTGCTGGCCTCTCGGGGTGCGACCTGCCGCACAATTTGCACAAGACAAACGTTTCTATTACCATCCCTCTCCGTTTGCCCGTCAGGGCGTGAGCCTGCTCACACATTTACCCGAGCTTGCTCCCTACAATGGCCGCCCAATTGGCCTTTGAGGACACACTATGCATCCCCGTTTTGCCAAGCCATTCGATACCCTCTCTGCCCCGCTCAAAGCAGCCGTGCAGCCCATGCTGGATAGTGCCGACTTCAACGCCCGCTTCACGCCGGAGCAAGTCGCCACCCTGAAAGCCGCCACAGGTCTCGATGATCGCGCCCTGCGCCTCGCCCTGTTACCGCTGGCCGCCGCCTGCTCGGTAGCGCCCATCTCCAAATTTTACGTCGGTGCCATCGCCTGTGGCCTTAGCGGCACCTGGTACTTCGGTGCCAACATGGAGTTTGCAGGGCAAGGGTTGTTCCACTCGGTCCACGCCGAGCAGTCCGCCATCTCCAACGCCTGGCTGGGTGGCGAGACCGGGATCTCTGAAATCACCGTCAACTACACTCCCTGCGGCCACTGCCGTCAGTTCATGAACGAGCTGAGCACCGCCAAGATCCTGAAGGTCTCTCTGCCCGATGACCTGAGCGCCCTGCAATCCTTCCTGCCCCACTCGTTTGGCCCAGCGGACCTCGACATCACGGATGCGCTGATGAGCCCGCAGGATCACGCAGAGCTTGAGCTTCAAAGCGAAGACCCACTGTGGCAGGCTGCGCTGGCCGCCGCCCGTCAAAGCTACGCCCCCTACAGTCAGGGCTATGCCGCGGTGGCGCTGCAGTTTGCCGATGGCCGCATCTTCTCTGGCCGCTACGCCGAGAACGCCGCCTTCAACCCCAGCCTGCCGCCGATGCAGATGGCCTGCGCCCATGCGGTGCTTAACGGTGAAGATCTCGCCACCATCCGCCGCGCCGTGCTGCTGGAGAACAAAAACGGCCAAATCAGCCAGCGTGACTCCGCCCAGTCCACCCTCAAGGCGCTGGGCTCGGTCGAGCTGGAGTATCAGGCGGTCTGACCCCCGGCTTTGCTTCGATAAACGAAAGCCCCCGCACCTTGGTGCGGGGGCTTTTTTACTGTGCCGTTTAACCGGGAGCAGCCGGTGATCCTCACGGCTTGGCGCGGTTGATCACTCCGTCTGACCGGTTGCTGATCAGACCGGTTTCAGCCGCGCGGTGAAGTGGCGCAGCAACGGCGGCTCGTAGTCAAAGGTGAGCCCGCGAATGTCGCTGGCCCGCGCTTTCAGCGCGATCAGGCAGTCGGCCACATAGTCCATGTGATCCCGGGTGTAGACCCGGCGCGGAATAGTGAGGCGCAGCAACTCAAAGTCCGCCGCCTCCTGCTTGCCGGTAGCGGGATCGCGCCCCAGCAACAGGGAGCCAATCTCCACCCCGCGCACGCCCCCTTCCAGATAGAGCTCGCAGGCGAGCGCATGGGCAGGAAACTGCTCGGCCGGAATATGGGGCAGCAGCTTTTTGGCATCGACAAACACCGCATGACCGCCAGTGGGGGTCTGGATGGGGATGCCCGCCTCGGCCAGCCGCTCGCCGAGATAGGCCACCTGACTGATGCGATAGGTGAGATACTCCTCATCCATCCCCTCGCGCAGGCCGATGGCAAGCGCCGCCATGTCTCGCCCGGCGAGGCCGCCATAGGTGACAAACCCCTCCATCGCCACACAGCGCACCTGCACCGCACGGAACAGGTCGAGATCCTCTTTAAAGCAGCAGAGCCCGCCGATATTGACCAGCCCGTCCTTCTTGGCCGACATGGTGAAGATGTCCCCCAGCGCAAACATCTGGTGCACTATCTCCTTGATGCTGCTCTTGGCATAAGCCGGCTCCCGCTCCTTGATAAACCAGGCGTTCTCGGCAAAACGGGCGGCGTCGATCACCACCGGAATCTGGTGACGACGAGCCAGCTCGGAGACTGCCTCCATATTGGCCATGGAGACCGGCTGACCACCGGCGCTGTTGCAGGTCACCGTGATGATGACACCGGCCACGTTGTCGGCCCCCAGGGTTTCGATGGTGTCGGTCAGACGAGGGAGATCAAAATCCCCCTTCCAGGCATAAGGAGCCGTGGTGTCGAGGGCTTTCGGGGTGAGCAGGTTGATGGCTCGTGCGCCAGCCAGCTCCACGTGGGCCTTGGTGGTGTCGAAGTGGTAGTTGGAGATAAAGACCGGCGCCTTGCCCTTGCAGCGCTTGACCAGCTCGGGGAAGAGGATCTGCTCCGCCCCGCGCCCCTGGTGAGTGGGCATCACATGCTGGTAGCCAAAGATCTCGCGCACCGCGCGCTCCAGCTCGACGAAGTTGCGGCTGCCCGCATAGGCCTCATCCCCCATCATGATGCCGGCCCACTGGCGATCGGACATGGCACCGGTCCCACTGTCGGTCAGCAGGTCGATATAGACATCCTCGGCCAGCAGCAGGAAGGGGTTCCAGCCAGCGGCCTCGAGGGCGGCGCGGCGCTCGGCGCCAGTGGTCTGTTTGATGGGCTCGACCATCTTGATACGAAACGGCTCGGGTATACGACGCATATAAGACTCCTCACCGGCGCTGGGCCAGTGCGTTTGAAATCGGAATTGGCAAATAGGCCGGGACGATCAGGGTCGTCCGGCTGACAAATTCAAACGGCGGGTGCCGCCAATCAGCGGTGAGGAAAGTCGAAGGTGAGAATGGGATCCCGGGTATACCAGTGGGCGAGCAGGCAAGCTGCCCGGGGCGTAGCTGTCATGATTGGCATCACTCCCCTCCATATCGGTTGTAGACAGTCGGTGGCCAACAAGATCCATTGATGGATGCTGCCAACGGCAGCCTCGCCACGTTAACGGCTGGTTAATTTGCAAACAAGGGGCGCACCGACGGGCTGTGCGCCCGCTCACAAAGTGGGCATCTGCGCGGCAAACCGGCAGCGAGGTTGATCCGTCCACGCCCCCGCTTCGTTATTCTCCCTACCCACACGCCACATACCCCATCAGCCAAGGCCGGAAGCCATCATGCATCGCAAACCCCATCTGCCCGAGAAGATCTGCCCCGTCTGCCAGCGCCCCTTCAGCTGGCGGCGCAAGTGGGCGCGCAGTTGGGAGGAGGTTCGCTACTGCAGCGAACGCTGTCGCCACGCTCGTCACCACAGCTGCCAACATAACGGGGAGCCAGTGTGATGGAGCTGCGCCTGATTCTCGGCGATCAGCTGAACGCCGCTCACAGCTGGTTTCGCACCCCGGATCCGGCAATCTGCTACCTGATGGCGGAGCTGCGTCAGGAGACCGACTACTGCCGCCACCATCGCCAGAAGGTGTTGGCCTTCTTTGCCGCCATGCGCGCCTTCGCGGCAGCACTCACCCAAGCGGGCCACCGCGTCTGTTACCTGACCCTCGATGAGAGCGCCCGCTGGCCCGACTTGCCCGGCTTGCTGGAGGCTCAACTCGAAGCACATCAGGCCAGCAGCTTTGCCTGGCAGAGCACGGACGAGTGGCGCCTCGCCAGCCAGTTGCAAGCATGGGCGGCGGGCCTTGCCATCCCTGCTACCGAGGTGGAGAGCGAACATTTTCTCACCCCCCGCGATGGCTGGCAGCGCTATCCCCACAGCAGGATGGAGTTCTTCTACCGCGCCCTGCGCAAGCAATATCAAGTGCTGCTCGATGAGCGCGGCCAACCTCTTGGCGGGCGCTGGAATTTTGATGATGAGAACCGAGCCAAACTGCCGGCTAGCCAGCCAATCCCGGCCCCCCTCACCTTTGCCAACGAGGTGAGCGAGATTGACGCCATGCTGACCCGCCACGGGGTCTGCACCATCGGCGAGGCAGATGCCAGCAAACTGCCGTGGCCTATCACAAGACGTCAGAGTCGCGAGCTGCTGGCCCATTTTCTGGCGTACTGCCTGCCCCACTTTGGGCGCTATCAGGATGCCCTGAGCGAGCGGGGCTGGAGCCTGTTTCACAGCCGCCTGTCGTTTTCCCTCAACAGCAAGATGCTTCATCCGCTTGAGGTGATCCGCGCCGCCGAATCCCACTGGCAGGCCAATCAGGCCACTATCACGTTGGCACAGGTGGAGGGCTTTATTCGCCAGATCCTCGGCTGGCGCGAGTTTGTCCGCGCCCTCTACTGGGAAAAGATGCCCGACTATCAGCGCACCAATTTTCTGGGGGCCAACCGGCCGCTGCCCGGTTTCTTCTGGAGCGGCGAAACCAGGATGACCTGCGTGCGCCACGCCATCAACCAATCCCTTGAGCACGGTTACGCCCACCATATCCAGCGGCTGATGGTGACCGGCAACTTTGCCCTGCTGGCGGGGATCGATCCTGATGAGGTTGATCAGTGGTATCTCGGCATCTATGTGGATGCCATCGAGTGGGTCGAGCTGCCCAACACCCGCGGCATGAGCCAGTTTGCCGACGGCGGCCTGATGGGCAGCAAGCCCTACGCCAGCAGCGGCGCCTATCTCGAGCGGATGGGCCACTACTGCAAGGGGTGCCACTATCAGGTCAAAGCGCGCCACGGCGACGGAAGTTGCCCCTTCAACAGCCTCTACTGGCACTTTCTCTGGCGCAATCGCGACAAACTGGGCGGCAATCCCCGCCTCGCCCTCCCCTATGCCAACTGGGATGGCCAAGCCGCAGAACAACAGCAGGCCATTCTGGCCACCGCGGAGCAGTACCTGATCCAGCTGGAGCAGTTGTAAGCGGGCCATAGCCCCTGACACTGCCTTGAAAACAGCGCAGCGATTTACGCTGGCAATCAGGCGCATCATCGCACCAAACACCAGCCTGTGACTGGCAGACAGACGGAGATCCCAATCCTGCGCAGAGCGGTTGAATATCCTGTGGCGGCTGATTATGGTGGTGGCCACATCAGGAGATCAGTCAAGGAAAGACGATATGGAGATAGTGGTTCTCGGTGGTGGCGTAATTGGGGTAACCAGCGCCTGGTATCTGGCCAAAGCGGGTCACAAGGTGACCCTGCTGGAGCGACAAGGTGGCGTCGCCCTTGAAACCAGCCATGCCAACGCCGGGCAGATATCCCCCGGCTATGCGGCCCCCTGGGCGGCCCCCGGCATCCCCCTCAAGGCCGCCAAGTGGATGTTGCAAAAGCATGCCCCCTTCACCGTGCGCCCCACTGCCGACCCCTTCCAGCTACGCTGGATGCTCAGAATGCTCGCCAACTGCACCCCGACCGCCTATGCCACCAACAAGGGGCGCATGGTGCGTCTGGCCGAATACAGCCGCGACTGCATGAAGGCACTTCGCGACGAGCTCAACATCGATTACGAAGGGCGCCAGCTCGGCACCCTGCAGCTGTTTCGCAGCCAATCCCAGCTCGATGCCAGTCAGCGCGATATCGAGGTGCTGGAGGAGTACGGCGTCCCCTACCAGTCGCTGGATGCCAGCGGCTGCGAAGCGGCAGAGCCTGCGCTGGCGCGGGTGCGCGGCAAAATCGTCGGCGGCTTGCGTCTGCCCGGCGACGAGACCGGCGACTGCTTCCGCTTCACCAAGGCCCTTGCCCTTGAAGCCGAGAAGCTCGGGGTCAAGTTCGTCTTCAACTGCGACATCGACGAGATTGAGCAAACCCGCGGCCGCGCCGTGGCGGTGCGGGCGAGCGATCAGCGCTATCGCGCCGATGCCATCGTCTGTGCGCTCGGCAGCTATGCCACCGGCTTTTTGCGGCCGCTGCTGCGCCCGCTCGGGCTGGAGCTGCCGGTCTATCCGGTCAAGGGCTACTCCCTCACCCTGCCGATGATCAATGCCGAGGCCGCGCCGCGCAGTACCGTGCTCGACGAGACCTACAAGGTGGCCATCACCCGCTTTGACGAGCGGATCCGGGTAGGCGGCATGGCGGAGCTGTCGGGCTACAACCTCGCTCTCAACCCCAGACGTCACGACACCCTGGCGATGGTGGTGGGGGATCTTTTCCCCGAGGGGGGCGATATCAGCCAAGCCGAGTTCTGGACCGGCCTGCGCCCCATGACGCCGGACGGCACCCCGCTGGTGGGGCCCAGCCCCATTCCCGGTCTCTGGCTCAATACCGGCCACGGCACCCTGGGCTGGACCATGGCGGCCGGCTCGGGTCAGCTGTTGTGCGATCTTATCAGCGGCAGCGAACCCGCTATCAGCGATGAGGGGCTCACCCTGGCCCGTTACGGCTAAGCGCCCAAGCTGTCGGGCGTTTCACCCGCTTTATTGACAGGCCACCGCCATAAACGGTGGCCTTTTCGTCTGATGTTGACCTTCTCCCTGCCCGTCTGCCTGAGCGGTGCTCTGGCTGCCGGTTAATGCAGCAAACGGCACAGAATATTGCGCAATTCGACTTGCGCAAGCCGTCACAATCCGTAATGTGGATAGACGCATTTTTCGCAGCGCATCTTTTTTAAATGGCCTGTAAACCGCTTGTAAACAGGCGTCGCCAGACAAGGGGTTACGGGTGTCATCGCAAGTTTCTTTAGCAGCAATCCAGGGTAGGACAATATGAAAAAAGTAGGTTTGGTCGGTTGGCGTGGCATGGTGGGATCGGTTCTGATGAGCCGGATGCAGGAAGAGCAGGATTTCGCCCATATTCAACCCACATTCTTCACCACCTCCCAGGCCGGTGAGGCCGCTCCCAACTTCGGCGTCGATGCCGGTACTCTGCAAGATGCCTTCAATATCGAGGCACTGGCCAAGCAGGATATCATCATCACCGCCCAAGGCGGCGACTACACCAAGGATGTCTATCCGCGCCTGAAAGCCGCCGGCTGGCAAGGTTACTGGATTGACGCCGCCTCCTCCCTGCGGATGGAGAAAGACGCCGTCATTATTCTGGATCCGGTCAACGGCGACGTTATCGAGCAGGCCCTGAACGATGGCATCAAGACCTTCGTTGGCGGCAACTGCACCGTCAGCCTGATGCTGCTGGCCCTCGGTGGCCTGTTCAAGGCCGATCTGGTGGAGTGGGTGAGCGTGGCGACCTATCAGGCCGCCTCCGGTGGCGGTGCCCGCCATATGCGCGAGCTGGTCACCCAGATGGGGATGCTTCTGGATGAAGTGGCGGTCGAGCTTGCCGATCCCGCCTCCGCCATTCTCGACATCGAGCGCAAGATCACCGAGAAGACCCGCTCCGGCACCCTGCCGGTAGACAACTTCGGCGTACCGCTGGCCGGTGGCCTTATCCCCTGGATTGACACCAAGCTCGACAACGGCCAGAGCCGTGAAGAGTGGAAGGGTCAGGCCGAGACCAACAAGATTTTGGGTATCGAGAACGCCGTCATTCCGGTGGATGGTCTCTGCGTGCGGATCGGTGCCCTGCGCTGCCACAGCCAGGCGTTCACCATCAAGCTGAAAAAAGATGTGCCGCTGGCGGAGATCGAATCCCTGCTGGCTGCCCACAACGACTGGGTGAAAGTGATCCCCAACGATCGCGACATCACAGCCCGCGAGCTGACTCCAGCGGCCGTTACCGGCACCCTCAGCATTCCGGTCGGTCGTCTGCGCAAACTCAATATGGGCCCTGAGTATCTGGCCGCCTTTACCGTGGGTGACCAGCTGCTGTGGGGCGCCGCCGAGCCGCTGCGCCGCATGCTGCGTATCCTGCTGGCGCGCTAATCCGCCACAGAAGCAGATACAACAAGGGCGGGGAGTCACACTCCCCGCCCTTTTTCATTGCCTGTTTTTATGACCCGTTTAACGAGTTCACGGCCTTGCCATTACTTGAGCAGGATTCGCTGGCAGCCGCTGTAGATCTCGGCCCGTCCGGGGCGGCAAAAGCCCACCAGGGTGAGCCCGGTCTGCTCGGCCCGCTCGACCGCAAGCTCGGTAGCGGCCGAGATGGCGAGCAGGATCTCCACTCCGGCACTGGCGCACTTTTGCACCATCTCGAAGCTGGCGCGGCTGGTCACCAGAATGGCACCGTCACGGCGGCCCGTGCGGCACAAGTGGCCCACCAGCTTGTCCAGCGCAATATGGCGCCCCACATCCTCGCGGATGGCGAGAATGTTGCCTGCACCATCCAGATGCACAGCTGCATGGGTGGCGCCGGTGCGCTGACCCAATAGCTGAAGCGGGCGCAGTGCGCTCAATACCTTGTCGATATGCCCTACCGCCAGACGCTGACTGTCGGGCAAGCTTGGCTGGGTGCGGATCACCTGCTCCAGACTCTCGCTGCCGCAGATGCCGCAACCGGTGCGCCCCGCCAGGGTGCGCCGCTTCTCTTTGAGGCGATGAACGCAGCGATTGGCCAGGGTGATATGCAGCTCAATCCCCTGACAGCCATCGATCTGCTCGATGTCATGGATATCGAGCAGGCTGTCGATGATCCCCTCGGATAGCGAGAAGCCGATGGCAAAATCCTCCAGATCGGAGGCCGAGCACATCATCACGCTGTGGGCGATACCGTTGTAGACCAGCGCCACCGGCGTCTCGGAGGGGAGCGCCATCTCGCTGTCGCAGGTCAAGGTATCGGCGCGGTAGTGCACCACCTCGCGGTGGATGGCGCAGCGGGCCAGCTCGTTCTGTTCGCTCTGCTCGCTAAGCTCGTCACGCGCCTCAAGATCAATTGCCTCTCTCATGGTGCGACCCCGTCAATGATCTCGGGATCCCGGGCCGAAATGCCGAGCCGCTTCATTTTCGAGAGCAAGGTGGTGCGCTTCATGCCGAGGCGGTTGGCCGCCCCCCGCTCACCTGCGACGATGCCGTTGCAGTCACGCAGGGCAGCGATGATCGCCTCGCGCTCATCAATCGGCCCCTCCTCGGCAAAGAGCGGCGTGGCGGGCTCGTCATAGACCAGGGTCTCAATCTTGTGGTAGCCCTTGAGGGGCATCAGCTCATCGGGCGAGAGGTTGAGCACATGGCCGCGGGTCATTACCACGGCGCGCTCGATGACGTTCTCCAGCTCGCGGATATTGCCGTACCAGGGCAGTGACACCAGCATTTTCATGGCATCGGCGGGGATCGAGGTGATGGTGCGGCGCATCCGCTTGGCGATCTTCTTGATAAAGAAGTTCACCAGCAGCGGAATATCCTCGCGCCGCTCGCGCAGGGGTGGCAGCTCTATGGGAAAGACATTGAGACGGTAGTAGAGATCGCTTCTGAAACGCTTGTTCTTGACCATTGAGAGCAGATCGCAGTTGGTGGCGGCCACCAGCCGCACATCCACTGCGATGGGGTTGCTGTTGCCCACCCGCTCCAGCTCGTGCTCCTGCAATACCCGCAACAGTTTGGGCTGCAAGTCCAGCGGCATATCCCCCACTTCGTCGAGGAACAGGGTGCCCTTGTGGGCCCGCTCGAAACGGCCGATCCGCTGGGTCAGGGCACCGGTAAAGGCCCCCTTCTCGTGGCCAAAGAGATCGCTCTCGATAAGGCCGGTCGGAATGGCGGCGCAGTTCACCTTCACCATCTCGTGGTCGTGGCGGGCACTCAGGGCGTGAATGGCCTGGGCGATCAGCTCCTTGCCGGTGCCGGTCTCGCCGAGGATCAGCACGGTACTGTCGCTCTCGGCCACCAGCCGCACCTTCTCCAGCACGCTCTCCATCACCGCGCTCTGGTAGATGATGTGGGGGAACTCCCCCTGCATCTGCGGCTCGTTGATGCGAATGGTCTTCTCTTTGGCACCGTTGGTGTTGGAGATCTCCTGCTGCGCCTGCACGTTGTTCATGGCAATGGCCGTACGCGCCGCCACCTGCTCCAGCAAGGAGATATCGATATCGGCAAAGAAGTCGGCGTTGGGGTGCGAGAGGATCAACACCCCCAGCAGGTTGCCCCGATAGCGCAGCGGCAGAATGCAGGAGCTGTCGGCCTCGGGCGGCAGGATCTGGGAGGTAAACCGGCAGCGATTGCTGCAGCCGTGACCGTGTTCGCGATAGACAAAAAACGGCTCGCTATGACCAAGGGCCCCCTGCAGACACTTCTTTTCAAAACAGGAGTGATCGATGATGCCCGGCTGCTCGCTCTGGTGCTGATTGACCAGATAGCTCTTGAAGCTGTCGGAGGTGGCGTTGTACTCCGCCAGACACAAGCTGCTGATGCCAAAGTGGTGGTGCAGGATGGCAAACAGGCTCTTGGGCAGCTCGGCGATGCGCACCAGTTTGATTACCGCGTTGGTCACATCCACCAGAATTTTGCAGCTGTCGCGCTCAAGGCGCAGAGAGTTGGCCTGCTCCAGGGTGCGCTCCTTGTCGAGTACGTTCTCCAGCGCAATGGCGATAATGGCCGCCAGCTGGGTCAGCTTGGCGAGTGTCTCCATGGTGAAGCTGTCGAGCTGGGTGTTGATAAACTCGACCCCGCCAAGGTGGCTGCGGGCGGTGGTGATGGGGAGCTGGCAGTAGGAGCGCAGCCCCCCGTAGACCCCTTCGCGATCCAGCGCCGGGCAGCGATTCTCAAAGCGGGCGGCAGCGAGAATGATGGCCTGTTCCGGGGTCTCTTTGGTAGGTCGGGGGGAGAGGTGCAGCTCTGCCTTGGGGCAGACCAGATGCTTTGGGCCGGAATGTCCCATGAAGTAGAAGATGGCCTCCTCGTCCGCACCCATGTTGAGGATCAGGTTGACCCGGGTCACGCCGCCGAAGCTGGCATCTATCTTGTTGAGTTTGTGGATAAAATCATCGAGCGTCACGGCCGACAGGAGGGATTTGGAGAGCAGGAGGAAACCGTCGTCCCAGATGGGAGAGATCTCGTCCAGGGGGATGGCACTCACATTTAGCATTGCGGCCTCACGTTATATCGATTTAGTCACCAGTCAGGCTGTCCATGCCATCGCATCACGACAAGCACCCGTCACCAAAATAAATAGCCGCAGCCCGTAAAAGTGGCTGCCAATAAGAAAAGCGGTGACGAAAATTGTCGCATGTTGCAATTCCAGAGTTGTTATTAACGACCGACAACAAAAAGTAACATCGTTATCGGGGGATATATTGGAATGGCGACTCATCATAGATGAGCTCAAATTTCATTACAATCCGATTTAATATATCTGATGGCCATATTTAACCGGTTATTTCATCAGTTCTTGATCTCAATTAAGGCGCCCGAAAAGTGGGCCGCCGTCAACTGTCAGATCTGCCTCTCCTCTTCGCTGGCTGCTTCACTGGCTGCTTCACTGGCTGCGGGTTTCAAGATGGCGTTTGCTGCCCATTCATCGGCAGTTTATGAGGTGATGATCCGGCTGTGGCAGCACTTCAGGCCACCGAAGATAAAGATGGCTGACAGGCTCTGGAAGGCCATCAGCAGCCAGCTGGCGTTGTCGGCAAGCTCGGCGGTGACGCTCTGGTGAGTGAGGTAGATCAGCATGGTGATCACCCCCAGCAGCAGGCAGTTGATCAAGGTGGTGGAGATAAACCCGATCAGCCAGGCACTGGAAATACTCAAGGCGGAAAATACGCTGCCCATGGCGAGCCTTGCTGCCATAAAACAGCCGAAAAAACCGAAGCCCAGCAGAAATATCATCTCGTCGCGCCAAATATAGCAACCTATTCCCAGCAATATCGCCGCCAGATAGGTGCCAATATAGAAAAGTCCGAATAAGCGACCAATTTCATGTTGCATCATTTACTCCCCTTTCTTTGGGTAATAAAAGGGTGCCCGACTCGATAAATCCGAGTCGGGTTCCCTTATTTGTGCAGAACCTCTTTTTTAGGGTGATCAGCCCTTGGCTGCGCTGCGCAATTTCGCCTTGAGCGCGCTGTATTCAGTCTGAACGTACACTTCCGCCTCAGGCTGATTGTCGATACGCTCTATCTTAACCGCGCAGTACTTGTACTCCGGCGTGTGGGAGACGGGATCGACGTGCTCGATGGTGAGCTCGTTACAGGCCCCGATCCACCACTGGTAGGTCATGTAGACCACCCCGGCGTTGACCCGGTCGTTGTAGTTGGCCCGGGTGATCACCTTGCCACGGCGTGACGAGATCCAGACCAGCGCCTGATCCTTCACCCCAAGCTTTTTGGCATCGCTCGGGTGGATCTGCACATAGCCCGGTTCATCGGCCAGGGTTTGCAGCGCCGAGCAGTTGCCGGTCATGGAGCGGCAGGAGTAGTGACCTACCTCGCGCACGGTGGAGAGCACCAGCGGGTACTCGGCACAGGGCTGCTCCAGCGGCGGCCGCCACTCGGAGGCAATCAGCTGACCCTTGCCGCTCGGGGTGGTGAACACGTTCCCCTCGAACAGAGTGCTGGTGCCCGGGTGATCCTCGGTCGGGCAAGGCCACTGCACGCTCTTGAGATCGGCCATCTTGTCGTAGCTGACCCCGGCATAGAGCGGGCAGAGCGCACGCATCTCGTCCCAGATCTCTTCGGTGTTGTGGTACTCCATGGGATAACCCATGGCGGTCGCCATCAGCGAGAAGATGGCCCAGTCCGGTTTCACGTTCTCGGGGGGCGTCACCGCCTTGTAGATACGCTGGAAGCCGCGATCTGCCGAGCTGTAGACCCCTTCGTGCTCGCCCCAGCTGGTGGCGGGCAGAATGACGTCGGCCATCTCGGCGGTCTGGGTCATGAAGATATCCTGCACGATCACCAGCTCCATCCCCGCCAGAGTGCGGCGGAACTGACCGAGATCTGCCTCGGTCTGGGCCGGATCTTCACCGAAGATGTAGAAGGCCTTGCACTTGCCCTCCTCCACCTTGTGGCCAAGCTCCGTCAGGCGATAGCCGGGCTTTTGGGAGAGTGACGCCACGCCCCACGCCTTGGCAAACTTGGCGCTGATCTCGGGATCGGCCACCGACTGATAACCCGGGAACTGGTGGGGCAGCATCCCCATATCACAGGTGCCCTGCACGTTGTTCTGACCGCGAACAGGCCCGCAACCGGTACCGCGACGACCAAAGTTGCCGGTCAGCAGCGCCAGACCCGCCAGCCCCTTGACCACGTCCACCGCCTGACCGTACTGGGTCACCCCCATGCCCCACAGGATCATGGAAGCTGGCGACTCGGCATAGGTGCGAATGGCGGCGCGGATATCGGCGGCTTTCAGGCCGGTGATCCCCTCCACATATTCCGGGGTGTACTTGGCCACCGTCGCCTTGAAGGTCTCGAACCCTTCGGTGTAGTTGGCGACAAATGCCTTGTTGTAGAGCCCTTCATTGATCAACACGTTGGCGAAGGCGTTAACCAGCGCCATGTTGGAACCGTTTTTGAGCGGCAGCCACTGATCGGCGATGCGGGCGGTCTCCACCATACGGGGATCACACACAATCACCTTGGCCCCGTTTGCCTTCGCCTTGAGGATATGGCGGGCTACGATGGGGTGAGAGTCAGCAGCGTTGTAACCAAATACCAGCAGGCACTTGGTCTCTTGAATTTCGGGAATGGCGTTGCTCATGGCGCCGTTGCCTACAGTTGTCTCCAGACCGGAGACTGAGGGTGCGTGTCACACCCTCGCGCAGTGGTCGACGTTGTTCGTCCCAATCACCGCACGGGCAAATTTCTGCATCACATAATTGGCTTCATTGCCGGGGCCACGGGCAGAGCCTGTGGTCATGATGGCGTCCGGGCCATATTTCGCCTTGATGGCAGAGAGACGGCTGCTGGCGAACGCGATGGCTTCATCCCAGGAGACGGATTCGAGCTTGCCACCGCGCTCGCGGCGGATCATCGGGCTCTTGAGACGGGGGGTCAGCAGGTTGGTGTCGTTCAAAAAATCCCAGCCGTAATAGCCCTTGAGGCAGAGTTGCCCCTCGTTGGTCCGGCCGTTGGCGCCTTCGGCCCCTACCACCTTGTCGTTTTCAACCAGCAGGTTGATTTTGCAACCGGTGCCGCAATAGGGGCACACGGTAATGACTTTTTTCATGACTCACACTCTTGTTTGTTAACGAAAAACGGCTCGGCAAGCCCGCTCACACCCGCGCCGGCATCGCCAGCAGTGCCTCGGCACTGGCCAGCTGCTTCTGGCGGTTCAGGTTTTCAAGATGCTCCGGCGTGACCAGCCGCAGCGCCTGGGTCGGACACACCTCGACACAGGCCGGGCCCGCCTCGCGGTGACGGCAGAGATCGCACTTGAGCGCCTGCGCCTTGGTCTGCGGACGCTTGAAGAGCGAATCTGCAGCCGGGGGCACCTCTTTGAGCACCACCGCCATGGCGCCGTAAGGACAGGCCACCACGCAGGACTTGCAGCCAATGCAGCGCTCCTGCAACACCTTGACGCAACCATCCTCGCTGACGATGGCATTGTTCGGGCAGGCCATGGCGCACGGCTTGTCTTCACACTGGCGGCAGAGCACCGGCGTGGTCACCTTGCTGCCCACGATCACCTTCAGGCGCGGCTGAAAGTAGCTGTCCCTGGAGACCAGATGTCCATCCTCGATGGCAAGATGCAGGCCGCCCTCCCGCTCAAGGGTCCCGCTGCAAGACCCTGACTGGTGTGAAACGGCGCAGGCCACCTCACAGGTACGACACCCAATACAGAGACTGGGATCTGCAATCACGAAGCTGTTCATAGAGAGGGATCCTAAATGGTTCGTTACACCGGGCCGCCCGCCGACAGGCAAAGAGGCGGCCAGCCCCCCACAAAGCATTTATCAGACCAAAAAGGGCCAAGGGTGCGATAAAATTTCACAACCATTTGAAAATAAAGGAGTAATCAGCAATAACACCTTGCTATTTACCGCTACTGACGCGGGTGACGACGGGGTGGGAAGTGTGATCGACACGACAAAAGTGACGAGCTCGACACCGGCTGACAAAGGCGTATCACCCTGCCCCTTTAAGCCAATCGAACAAGGAATCGCCAATCAATAACTAATTTGTTGATCTTGGACAGATTATACAAATTTTATTCTTTCTCTGACTAATTAGATTCTGTAGGATGCTTCATGTGAGACCTAGATGTATATTTTTTAAAATAATTAAAATGGTTGAATTATGTATAACTATTTATGGGAGTGCCAAAGACTTAATATAATTTAATTATTGATGATGTAAAATACAATTTAACATTTAAATCGGCATGAATTATATAGTGAGTTTTTAAAATGGAAAATTTAGATTTGTCTTTTGAGGTTGTAAATAGTAAAGATTTTTCTGCCAAATATACTGCAGGATGTTCAGGAGATCGCAGTGAGTGTTGCACTCGAGTATGTACTCGAGCATGCATTGATGATCAAGAATCTAATTCTAGCATTGATGCTTGGGATAAATATCTTGAAATAAACGCAGGCGTTTTGCAATATTAATTATAAGGTCGCCATAAATAGGCGACCTTATTAAAATATTAATGACACCTTTTAATGCGCAACGCTATCTATTATGGTTATAATATTTCATGCTCAACAAGATATTTAAAGTAAAAGAAACAGTTGATATATTTATCACTGAAAGTGAGTTGGATGAATTCATTACTCTAACGTTTCATGTAATGACAACTAGAGATAGATTGGAAATAAAAACAAATAGGAATGTTGCTAAATTCATAGCTAGCTTCAATGGTGAGACATCGGTTGGGAATATAATTAAAAGCATTGGTTCAATAAAATATGAAGATGCCAAAAAGCTGATCGACTTTCTACTATTACATCATCTTATTTATGACACTTCACAGCAACCAATCTCTAATCCCCGTTTTAATAGACAAGTAACTTTCTGGGATGACTTTGTTTTAGAACGTTCAGGGACAGAGACACAAAACATTTTAGAAAATAAAAAAATTGTAATTTTTGGATGTGGCTCAACTGGTGGGAGAATCGCTGAAATATTAGTGCGCTCAGGTGTTAAAAATATAACTATTGTAGATTACAAGCAAGTCAGGAAATCAGACTCCATCAGACACTGCTATTATAATCCTAGCTATATAGGAAAACCAAAGCCCCTTGCATTAAGTAATTTTTTATCAAAGATCAATAGTGAAGTTAAAGTAAAATCTTATTGTGAAAAGTTATTACCAGAAACAGATCTATCTAATTATATCAATAATGAAATAGATCTTGTTATAAACACTTGTGATGAACCATACATTGGCCATACCTCACTAAAAATAGGTAGATTCTTAAATCAATTAAAAATTCCTCTTTATATTTCTGGCGGATTCGATGCGCATTTGATGAGTTCTGGAGAATTGATATTTCCACCACTAACACCATGCATAGATTGCGCTCAAAATACATTCTCAAAAGCGTTAAAAGAATGGAAGCCAATATACACCGAAGTAGAAAGAGATTCTATAAAAAGTAATTCGTTCAGAACACCTTATATTTCTGGCGGTCCTGGTGGATTAGCAATGATGAGTGGCTTTTCAGCTAATTTATGTTGTATTAAAATATTGCAGTTTCTTTTAGATGATTCCACATTTGATTACAAGTGTGAAAGATATGAGTATCTTCCGAATATGGGTGACATGACAAGATTTACGTTAAAAAAACAAGAAGGGTGCATAATCTGCCATGAATAATTATAGACTTAGACAAAGCGTAGGCATTGTTGTACAGAATAATGTCACTGAATTTTTTAAAGCTAACGTTAGAAACAGCACAAAAATAAAAATTGGATTTACTGATATTATCAATTTATTGCAGTTATTTGATGGAAAAACGCCTTTAAATAGAGTAGCTGAACAGTACCCTGGATTAAATAGAGAGCAACTGAATGACTTTGTAACATTCCTTAATAAAGAACATGTACTGATCCTTAATAATGTGTCATATACTGACACACTTAAAAACGAACAATATAGACTAATAAATACATTGGAAGAGTTTTGTTATTCCTCTAGTGAAGTAATTGAGTGTCTTGATAAAATAACCTCATCAAAGGTAGTTATAATTGGAGCTGGGGCAGTAGGAAGTAATATTGCCGCATATTTAGCTAGTTGTGGTGTTGGTGAGATCATACTAATAGATAATGATGTTGTAGATATAAGTAATTTACATCGACAATTCTTTTTTGAAGAAGATATTGGCCACAAAAAAGCTTTAACATTGGCTACAAAACTTCAAAAAATCAATCCATCAATATCCGTTACACCTATAGATGATAAAATTGATACCACATTCTTCGACCGAAATCAGCTACCTAACGATGTAAATGTTATCATCAATTGCTCTGATGAACCTAGTGTTGATTTTACCAGTGAGATAATCGCTAAATATTGTATGCCTAGAAACATACCCCATATCGTAGGTGGTGGTTACAATCTACATCAAACACTTATAGGCCAAACAATAATCCCATATGAAACAGCATGCTTTAATTGCTTTAGTCTTTATTTGAACAACCAAAGCGCCAAAGAACTGAAAAATGTTAAAAAATTACATAGAGATAAGCGTAAGCTAGGTTCATTTTCTCCTCTCTCTGGAATAGCAGCAACCTTGGCAAGCCTTGATGCTTTAAAGCTGATAATTGATAAAAAACAATTTTTACAGCAAACTAATAAACGTGTCGAATTTAACTTAAGGCATAACGAATTCAACTCACAATTCATACCCAAAGACCCCTCTTGCGCTTGGTGCAGCCATGAAAAAAATGATTTTTGAGTCTATCGAAACACATAACTTAAAGAAAATCGATATTGAAATACCCTTGAACAAAATAACTGCTTTATATGGACGATCCGGAGCAGGAAAAAGTTCTCTAGCATTCTCTACGATACATCAGTTATGTAAAGATGAATTTGATGCTATAGAAAATGGATTTGTAAATGAAAGCGAATATGTACTATCAAACTACAATGGCTTAATTCCTTCTGTTGCTATAGAGCAGAGAAATACAAATAACAACCCAAGATCAACCATATACTCATATCTAAATATATCACAAGCGTTGCTAGCTCTAAAAAATAATTTTTATGATGAAATTCCAGAACATCACCATCTAAAAACAAATAAAGTAACAACTGAATGTAGCGCTTGCCATGGTCGCGGTGAAACGTTTGAACTAGATCTAGTTAAGGTTATAGAGGAACATAGCCCTTTACATAAAGGCCCTTTTATTTGCTGGAAACGCGGTGAGCTATCAGATTATTATCTTCAACTTCTTTTGGCTTATTGTGAAAATAAAGGAATCGATACGTCATTATCATTTTATTCATTACCATCACATCAACAAAATCTACTCTTATATAATAACTCAAATGAAGTTTTACATTTCAAATACAGACATAAAGGGAAAATAAAGAACAGGAAGGCTACTTATATAGGTGTCATGAAATATATTGAAAACATCCGTACAGGTAAGGCTTCTTCTAACTATGAGAATGCAAAAACATGCAATATTTGTCATGGCTCCCGAATAAATAGAACTATTTCAAAACTTAACGTTCTAGGGTTGAACTTTGATGATTTATTATTAATGCCAATATCGGATTTATGTATTAAATTTCATCAAAAAATCGATGGAACACCTTTTTATAACATCCTTTCATCCATTAATGATATGGGGCTTGGATATTTAAATCTATCACGTGCCATACCCAGTCTTTCTGGCGGGGAACTACAAAAGCTGATTTTCAGCAAATTACTCACATCAAACATAACTGGAATACTGATTGTTATTGATGAAATATCATCACAGATAAATAAACAGGATTTCCCATTAATAAAAAAGAAACTTTTAGACCTAGCAAAAAGAAATACTCTATTATTAGTTGAACATAACCAAGAGCTCATAGATATTGCTGACACAAAATATCATATAGGAAAGTTCCCTGGAGCTCTAGGTGGAAATATATGTGAGCACGAAGTAATCTCACCAATGGAAAATTCAAACAAAAAAAATTCAATCTCTGGATTTTATGATTTTCATTCAATCAATAGTAATAATATCGTAAATCAACATGTTCGAATTCCAATTAAAGCCGTCACTGTCATAACAGGCCCATCCGGCTCAGGAAAAACATCGCTTGTAAAAGAGATCTCAGTTAAAATGAAATCCATATACATAAGCCAGAAGACGCCATCTTATTCTGGGCGCTCTTCTGTGGCAACAATCACGGGACTTAACGAGCACATAGCTCAATACTTTTCATCCAAAACAGGGGTCGATTACAATTATTTTTTACCACATAAAAAGGGAGCCTGCTCCTTATGTGAAGGAAAAGGATTAATAAAGATTGAACGCGGGTATGAGAAAGATATATATATAACTTGCAATAGATGCAATGGCCTACTGTTTGATCCTGAAATAAATGAATTGAACGTTTCAATAAATGGAGTAAACATTATTGAAACTTATAACTCAGAACTATCAAATCTGTCATTTTTATTTGAAAGCAATCAAATAAAAAACATCTTAACAACACTTAATAGTCTAGGGTTATCTCACCTAAAACTAAACAGAAAAACACAGTCCCTTTCTGGCGGAGAAATGAGAAGAATAAAACTTTGTGAGTCTCTTACAAGAACTAAGCAAATTGATAGAATCCTTATAATTGATGAGCCAACTGCTGGTTTAGACCCAGAAACCTCATCACAGGTTTTAAATTACATATACGAGAAAGCATCTTTGTTTAACTCTGTGATTATAATAGAACACGCAGAAGAAGCGCTACAATTCGCTGATTATAGAATAGACATTGGACCTGGGTCAGGTAAGTTGGGAGGAAAAATACTCATGCAAAAAGAGATTAGATAACTATAGAAAAGCTCTTGGCCATAATAGTTATAACATTATGGCCTATAATTGCCAATACGTTCGATCTTATATGCCCCCTTGTAGATATTTACTCATACTCACCATCTGATTATTTATATAGCCACAGCTAGCAATAATATGTGTATCATAAAGCTTAACGACTGATAAACAGACTGTGTTCCATGACAAGCAGATCACTATCCCGTTAGCGCCCTTTCCCATCGCAATCCATTAATTCTCTCCCGATTAAATATCACGACTCTCCTGGTAGATCGGGCAGCTGTGCGTTGGCAAACGTGTAAACATCAAACTGACAAGATGAACTCATGAACTGTGATAAACAACAAGCCACTCCCGGCGTTATGCTGGCGGCGATTGGCGTAGTCTATGGCGATATCGGCACCAGCCCGCTCTATACCTTGCGCGAGTGCCTGTCAGGTCAATTCGGGTTCGGCGTCGAGCCAGCCTCCATTCTGGGCTTTCTCTCGCTGATCTTCTGGCTGCTGATCCTGGTGGTGTCGGTCAAGTACCTCTCCTTTGTGATGCGGGCCGACAACGCCGGTGAGGGCGGCATTCTCACCCTGATGTCGCTGGCGACCCGCAACGCCTCCACCCGCTGGACACCGCTACTGATCATCCTCGGCCTGATTGGCGGCAGCTTCTTCTATGGCGAGGTGGTGATCACCCCGGCGATGTCGGTGATGTCGGCCATCGAGGGTCTGAGCATTCTCACCCCCGCCCTCGACCCCTATATCGTCACCCTCTCGGTGCTTGTGCTGACCCTGCTGTTTGCCATCCAGAAACATGGCACCGCCATGGTGGGCAAGCTGTTTGCCCCCATCATGCTGATCTGGTTTATGACGCTGGCGGTGCTGGGGCTGCGCGGCATCATCCACAACCCCGAGGTGCTGGGTGCGCTCAACCCCGTCTGGGCGGTGCGCTTCTTTATCCAGTACCAGACCACCTCCTTCTTTGCCCTCGGCGCCGTGGTGCTGGCCATCACCGGGGTGGAGGCGCTCTACGCGGATATGGGCCACTTTGGCAAAAACCCCATTCGCCTCGCCTGGTTTATCGTGGTGCTGCCCTCCCTGGTGCTCAACTACTTCGGTCAGGGTGCGCTGCTGCTAAGCAATCCGGCGGCTATTGCCAACCCCTTCTTCCTGCTCGCGCCGAAATGGGCGCTGGTGCCGCTGCTGCTCTTGGCAACCATGGCGACGGTGATCGCCTCCCAGGCGGTGATCTCCGGGGTCTTTTCGCTGACCCGGCAGGCGGTGCGCCTCGGTTATCTCTCACCCATTCGCATCGTTCACACCTCCGAGCAGGAGTCCGGCCAGATCTATATTCCGGTCATCAACTGGATGCTCTATATCTCGGTGGTGATCGTCATCATGAGCTTCGAGCACTCCAGCAATCTGGCGGCGGCCTACGGCATCGCCGTAACCGGCACCATGGTGCTCACCTCCATCCTCTCCTGCTCGGTGGCCAAGAACAGCTGGCACTGGAACAAGTATCTGGTGGCCATCCTGTTTGCCGCGCTGCTCTGTATCGACGTGCCGCTGTTTGCCGCCAATCTTGCCAAGATCTTCTCCGGCGGCTGGCTGCCGCTCACCCTGGGCGCGGTGATGTTCACCGTGATGACCAGCTGGAAGAGCGAGCGTTTCCAGCTTATTCGCCGCCTGAACGAGCACGGCAACTCCCTTGAGCCGATGATCGCCTCGCTGGAGAAATCCCCGCCGACCCGGGTAGCCGGTACTGCCGTCTATATGTCGCGGGTGGTCAATGTGATCCCCCATGCGCTGCTCCATAACCTCAAGCACAACAAGGTGCTGCACGAGCGGATCATCCTGCTCACCCTGCGGGTGGAAGAGGTGCCCTACGTCCACAATGTGCGCCGGGTCTGCATCGAGCAGCTTTCCCCCACCTTCTGGCGGGTAGTGGCAAGCTACGGCTGGCGCGAGACCCCGAACGTGGAGGAGATCTTCCACCGCTGCAACGCCGAGGGGCTCAGCTGCCGGATGATGGAGACCTCGTTCTTTATGGCCCACGAGTCGCTCATCATGAAAGACCGCCCCTGGTATCTCTATCTACGCGGCAAGCTCTTTATGCTGCTGCAGCGCAACGCCCTGCGCGCCCCGGATCAATTCGAGATCCCGCCCAACCGGGTCATCGAACTTGGATCCCAGGTGGATATCTGATGGCGGGTTGAATGCCTTTAATGGCATAGAAAACGTCAGTAACTAGAGAGGGAGGCATTGGCCTCCTTCTCTTGTTTCCGTTAACCCCGATGACCGCCCCCTCATCCCCAACCCTTCTCCCGCAAGGGGAGAAGGGAGCAAACCACCACGACCATATGCTGAAAACGGTGCAATTCACGTTCATTGCACCCTGCTCCCGGCATGCTGCCGATATGGTTCGGTTCTCGTGCGTCCGATTACGCTTCGCTAATCGAACCTACGGTTTCAAAACAGGCGGCCTCTATCCGAACAGACAGAGTACCGTAGGGTGCAACAAGCGCAGCGCCGTGCACCGCGAACATATGTCGGAGAGGTGCAATTCACTTCGTTCTTTGCACCCTACTCATGCTGTGTTTTCCAAGGTGACGAACCCTCTTGGCGGCTTCGTCACAAGTGACGAACATCACAGTTCGACATCCATATCAGCGCTTCAACTCAATCACCCAAAATATTTTTATTCATTTAAAAACAGTCACTTAAAACAATTTTTTCAGCAAAAACCAATCTGGCCCGTATCTTGCCAACCAGCCCCTACTTTCTCCGTTCGCGACACGACAAGGTAGGCTATGAACCGCTTCGTTATCGCTGACCCCAAGCTTTGTATCGGCTGTGGCACCTGTATGGCGGCCTGCAGCGAGGTACACAAGGCGCAAGGTTTGCAGCAAGCCCCCCGTTTAACCGTTATGCGACACGAGCAGGCGACCATGCCGGTTCAGTGCCGTCACTGTGATGATGCCCCCTGCATCAAGGTGTGCCCGGTCGAGGCAATTCGCCAGACCGGCGATTGCGTGCAACTCAACGAGTCGCTCTGCATCGGCTGCAACCTCTGCGCCGTGGCCTGTCCCTTTGGCGCCATCCAGAGCGGCGGCAGCCGTCCGGTGGCCGTGGCCACCAGTTACGACACCTATATCCCCTGCTCCATCCGCTCCAGCAACCCCTCAACTTCCGCAGGCCTGCGCTGCTTTGGCGAGGATCTCCTGAGCTGGGAGCCGGGCGTGCGCAGCATCGCGGTCAAGTGTGACCTGTGCGAGTTCCGCACCGATGGCCCGGCCTGTGTCGGAGCCTGCCCCTCCCAGGCACTGAAGCTGGTCAATGACGGCGACACCGAACGCGCCGCCCGTATCCGTCGCCAGCAAGCGGCCGACACCAACCCGCAAGGGGCCTCTGCCTTCTCGGCACCTGCCACGGCGCTACCTGCCTCCGATTTATCCACCACAGAGGGAGCGTGCTGATGTTGTCCCCCCTTGTTATGGCCACGCTCCTGCTCTTTTTGCTGGGCGCTGCCGCCGGTTTGCTCCTGCAAAAGCTGCCCGCACTGGTCAACCGCCTCAATAGCGGCCTTGCCCTGTTGGGGTCGCTCGCGGGTCTGGTCGCCGCCATCCAAATCTTTGCCCAAGGCACCCCCGTCGACGGCCAGCTCTGGCTGCTGGGCTCGGTGCACCTCGACATGCTTGCCGCGCTGATGCTGCTGGTGATTAGCACCGTCGGCGTCGCCGTCGCCCTCTACTCCTTTGCCTATATCCGCGAATATCAGGGCAAGGGGGATGTGGCCATCGGCGCGCTGATGAACCTCTTCCTGTTTGCCATGGTGGGCATGGTACTGGCCGACAATGCGCTCGGTTTCTTGCTCTGCTACGAGCTGGTGACCCTCACCACCTACTGGCTGGTCAAAACCAACCCCGAGGCCGCCAAACAGAGCCGCCTCTACTTGGTGATGAACCATATCGGCATGGCGCTGGTGCTGATCGCCTTCTGGCTGCTCTGCCGCGAATCAGGCTCGCTGGAGTTCGCCGCGCTGCGCGAGCACCATCTGGCGGGCGCCCTGGCCTCTCTGGTGTTTCTGCTCAGCTTCTGCGGCTTTGGCCTGCGCGCCGGTTTCGTGCCGCTGCACGGCTGGCTGCCGGTGGCCGAGCCCGTTGCGCCGTCCCATATCTCGGCGCTGATGTCAGGCGTGATGGTGAAGCTGGGTCTCTTTGGCATCTTGCGGGTCAGCATCGATTTTCTCGGCGCCAGCCAGCTCTGGTGGGGTTATATGGTGCTGATCTTCGGTGCCTGCTCGGCAGTGCTCGGGGTGCTGTTTGCGCTGGCCGAGCACGATCTCAAACGACTGCTCGCCTACCACACGGTAGAGAACATCGGCATCATCCTGATGGGGATGGGCATCGGCATGATCGGCATCGCCAACCAGCAACCGGCACTGGTGGTGCTGGGGCTGCTCGGTGCCCTCTATCACCTGCTCAACCACGCCATCTTCAAGAGCCTGCTCTTTATGGGCACCGGCTCTGTGATGTTCCGCCTGCACACCCGTGACATGGACAAGATGGGGGGCCTGGCCAAACTGATGCCCTGGACCGCGCTGGCGTTCCTCATCGGTGCCATGGCCATCTCGGCGCTGCCGCCGCTCAACGGCTTTGTCAGCGAGTGGTTTATCTACCAGTCGCTCCTTTCCATGACCAAACTCGGCACCTCTGTCGTTGCGCCGCTCGCGGTAGTGATGCTGGCGGTGACCGGCGCCATGGCAGTGATGTGTTTCGTCAAGGTGTACGGCATCTGCTTCTGCGGCGCACCGCGCAGCGAGAAGGCGAGCCACGCCCGCGAAGTGCCGGGCGCCATGGTGGCAGGCACCCTGCTGCTGGCCGCGGTCTGTCTGGTGCTGGGTCTGGGCGCCCCCTGGATTGCCCCCCATATCGCCAGCTATGGCCAAGCCTTGGTAAACGGCCAAATGAACGTGGCCACCGGCGCCACCCTGCTGCCACTCGATAGCAGCCAGGCGATCCTCTCCCCGCCCGTTATCGCCATCACCCTGCTGGGGCTGTTCCTCATTCCGCTGCTGGTACTGGCCATCTTCAAGGGGCCCAAGCTGGGTCGTCGTCACGCTGGCACCCCGTGGGCCTGTGGTTACGCCTACGAGGAGCGCATGAGCCTCACCTCGGGCGGTGTCACCCACACCTTGCGCCAACTCTGCGCACCGCTCTATCGCAAGCAGCCGCAGCTCGATCTGGCCAGCGCCCTGCACGGGGTGAGCGCCTCCCCCTCTGCCGCTGGCTGGCTGTTGCACGGCGTGGTGCTGGCGCTCTTTATCCTGATGGCTGTAGGAGTCTGATATGCCTGTTCTTGAAATGCCGAGCTGGGGCATGGTTGCCCTCGCCCTGACCCAGGCCATCGCCATGCTGGCGCTGGCGCCGCTCGCCACCGGTTTCAACCGGGTGCTGCGGGCCAAGATGCACTCCCGTCAGGGGCCGGGCCTGCTGCAGGATTACCGGGATATCGCCAAGCTCCTGCGCCGTCAGGAGGTGACCCCGGAGCCTGCCGGCATCATCTTCAACCTGATGCCTGCGCTACTGATCGCCGCCCTCTTGCTGGTGGGGATGGCGCTGCCGACCCTGACTCACGAGTCTCCCTTCCCCATCGCCGGAGATCTCATCACCGACATCTATCTGTTCGCCATCTTCCGCTTCTTCTTTTCGCTGGCGGGGCTCGACAGCGGCAGCATGTTTGCAGGGATCGGTGCCCGCCGCGAGTTGACTCTCGGCATTCTGGTGGAGCCCATTCTGGTGCTCGCCTGCTTCATCATGGCGATGATGGTGGGCAGCTCGGATCTGGGCAACATCAGCAACTATGTGGCGACCCAGCCACTGGCCGCGCCCATCGCCACCCTGCTGGCCGGTGCCGCCTGCGCCTTCGCGGTGTTTGTCGAGATGGGCAAGCTGCCCTTTGACTGCGCCGAAGCCGAGCAGGAGCTGCAAGAAGGGCCGCTCACCGAGTACTCCGGTGCGGGCCTGGCCCTGCTCAAGCTCTCCATCGGCCTCAAGCAGCTGGTAGTGGTGCAGCTCTTTCTGGTGATTTTCCTGCCCTTCGGCAAGGCGGCCAACTGGAGTCTGCCTGCGCTCATCGGCGCGGCGCTGATCCTCGCCTGCAAGCTGCTGGTGGCCTTTTTGCTGGCCGGCATCATCGAAAACGCCATGGCCCGTACCCAGTTCGTGCGCACCCACAAGCTCACCCGCTACGGGTTGGGGCTGGCCCTGCTGGCGCTGCTCGCCTATCTGGTCGGGATCTGAATCATGCCCGCCAGCACAGCAACTTTTTCCGATTTCATCATTTGTGAATGCTCATTCCCGAACATTAAAGTGAGAACTGCATGACCATCGCCATTTCGGATCGCATCGGCTGCGACTACATCCAGCAGGTGCGAGCACAACTGCCCCACGCCATCGTCGACGAGGAGTGGCAAACCGCCGATCAGGCCACCATCACCGTCAAGCCCACCAGTCTGGTCGAAACTGCCAGCCTGATCTTCCACCAGCTGGGGGGCTGGCTTCCGCTCTCCTTTGCCAATGACGAGCGCAGCCTCAACGGCCACTTCGCCGTCTACCACGTCTTCTCCATGGAGAGCGACACCAAGTGCTGGATCACCGTCAAGGTGCTGGTGGATGCCGATACCCAGGAGTACCCCTCCATCACCCCGACCATTCCGGCGGCGGTATGGGGCGAGCGGGAGATCCGCGACATGTACGGCCTGCGCGCCATCGGCCTGCCGGACGAACGCCGTCTGGTGCTGCCTGACGACTGGCCGGAGGATATCCACCCCCTGCGCAAGGACGCCATGGATTACCGCCAGCGCCCGATGCCCACCACCGACACCGAGACCTACCCCTTCGTCAACGAGCTCGGCAGTGATGCCAACCGCATCGTGCCGGTCGGCCCGCTGCACATCACCTCCGATGAACCGGGCCACTTCCGACTGTTCGTCGATGGCGAAGACATCATCGATGCCGACTACCGCCTCTTCTATGTCCATCGCGGCATGGAGAAGCTGGCGGAAACCCGGATGGGCTACAACGAAGTGGCCTTCCTGACCGACCGGGTCTGCGGCATCTGCGGCTTTACCCACAGCGTCGCCTACACCACCTCGGTGGAGAACGCCATGGGTATTCCGGTGCCGGAGCGGGCCAAGATGATCCGCGCCGTGCTGCTGGAGGTGGAGCGTCTGCACAGCCATATCCTCAACATCGGCCTGTCGAGCCACTTCACCGGTTTCGACACCGGCTTCATGCAGTTCTTCCGGGTGCGGGAAAAATCCATGACCCTGGCCGAGCTGCTCACCGGCGCGCGCAAGACCTATGGCCTCAACCTGATTGGCGGGGTGCGCCGCGACATCTTCAAGGAAGATCGCATCAAGGGTGCCCAGCTGGTACGCGAGCTCCGTGATGAGCTCAAACCCCTGGTCGCCATGCTGCTGGATACCGCCAACATATCCTCCCGCCTCATCGGTATCGGCAAGCTCGAGCCGCAGATTGCTCGCGATTTCAGCTGCGTCGGTCCCATGGTGCGGGCGAGCGGCTTCAAGCGTGACGTGCGCCGGGTTCACGACTTTGCCGGTTACCGCGAGCTGCCGATGGAGATCCAGACCAAGGCGGGTTGCGATGTGCAATCCCGGGTGCTGGTGCGCATCCACGAGCTCTACGACTCCCTCGACATGATTGAGTTCGGCCTGGAGCACCTGCCGGAAGGGCCGCTGTTGACCGAAGGCTTCACCTATCAGCCGGGCAAGTTTGCGCTGGGCTTTACCGAAGCGCCCCGCGGCGAGAACGTCCACTGGAGCATGACCGGGGACAACCAGAAGCTGTTCCGCTGGCGCTGCCGCGCCGCCACCTACGCCAACTGGCCAGCTCTGCGCTACATGCTGCGCGGCAATACCGTGGCGGACGCGCCGCTCATCATCGGCAGTCTGGATCCCTGCTACTCCTGTACCGACCGGGTCACCCTGGTCGACCCCAAGAAGGGCAAATCCACCGTGGTCTCCTACAAGGAGATCGAGCGCTACGGCATCGATCGCAAAAACTCTCCGCTGAAATAAGGGGTCATCATGATCAAGCTGTTCAAGACCATCCTCAAGGCTGGCACCCCGACCGCCAAGTACCCCTTCGCCCCTATTGATGTGAACCGGGATTTTCGCGGCAAACCGAAATATCAGGCGGATCAGTGCATCGCCTGCGCCGCCTGCACCAAGGCCTGCCCGGCCAATGCGCTGGTGATGGAAGTCGATATGGAGACCGGCGAACGGCGCTGGGAGATCTCCATGGCGCGCTGCATCTTCTGCGGTCGCTGCGAGGAGGTCTGCCCGACCCGCGCCATCGCCCTCGCCCCCGAGTTCGAGCTGGCGGTGACCAACAAGGCGGATCTCTATGAGGAGGCCCGCTTCGCGCTGGCCCCCTGCACCCTTTGCGGCACCTACTTTGCCCCGAGCAAGCTGGTGGCGCTGGTGGAGGACACCCTAAAGCAGGCGGGCACGCCGCTGGCCACCCCGGAGCGACTGCACCACTGCCCCGACTGCAAACGAAAACAGAGCATGCTGAGCCAGCCTGACTCGGCCCTGATCACACCGATAGCCACACCGATGGCCGCACAAAAGGAGTGGATGTGATGAGCAAGATCAAAGGCATAGAACCGGTTGTCGGCCATGCCCATACCCGCGCCGTGCCGCTGGCACAGGATCCCGAGATCACCAAACTCAAGAAGACCCTGCTCAAGGACATTCGCCGCTCGGCCTATGTCTACCGGGTCGATTGCGGCGGCTGCAACGCCTGCGAGATCGAGATCTTCGCCACCATCACCCCGCTGTTCGATGCCGAGCGTTTCGGCATCAAGGTGGTCGCCTCCCCCCGCCACGCCGACATCCTGCTCTTTACCGGCGCGGTGACTCGGGCGATGCGGGTGCCGGCCCTGCGTGCCTACGAGGCGGCGCCCGATCCCAAGATCTGCATCGCCTACGGCGCCTGCGGCTGTGACGGTGGCATCTTCCACGACCTCTACTGTGTATGGGGCGGCACCGACAAGATCGTGCCGGTGGATGTCTATATCCCCGGCTGCCCACCCACACCGGCGGCCACCATCTACGGCTTTGCGGTGGCGCTCGGTCTGCTTGAGCAGAAACTCAAAGCCACCAGCCACGAGGTGCAACCGGGTGAGCGGGTCGAACTACGCCACACCGGCATCCCCAACGAAATCCGGGTGATGATCGAACGCGAGGCGCGCCGCATGGCCGGTTACCGGCAGGGGCGGATCATCGCCGACGAGTTTATGGCCCTGCTCGAAGGGGCAACCCAGCAGGATGTGGATCTGCGCATCCAGAGCTACCTCGATCAGCACGACGATCCGCGCCTCTCGGAGATCGTCAACAACCTCGCAAACGCCTGCCTCAACCGGGCTGCCGGCAAGGGAGAGGCGGTGCATGGCTGACGAGGTTTTTTTCTACCGCCTCTCGCGCAAGTTCGTCGACGAGCAGTTCAACGTCCCCGAGGAAGCCAAAGAGGTGATGTACTACGGCCTCGCCATCGGCCACCACCTCGGCATTGTCGATTGCCTGCGAGCAGACCTGGTCTGCTCGCTGACCGGTTATCGCGACTGGGTAGCCAAGCTGCCAGAGGGGAGCGAAGCGCGCCGCAAGATGGAGGGGTTTCTCACCTTTGGCGAGATCACCATCTATCGCGAGCACTGCCATATGCTGGCCTGCGCCTTCGACCGACTGCGCAAAGCCGAAGGCGTGCTCGATGAGCAGGAGCTGGGCTGGACCAACACCTTTATGGATCAGCTCACCGCCCTCTTTAACGACCCCCATATGTACCTGATGGTAAGGAGCCGCTGATGGGCTGCAATCTCGTGTTGACCGTGGGCAATGCCATGATGGGGGACGACGGTGCCGGCCCCTATCTTGCCGACAAACTGCAAGCCGCCCCCCTGCCCGGCTGGATCCATATCGACGGCGGCATCGCGCCGGAAAATGTGGTCTACAAGGTGCGGGAGCTGCTACCGGAGCGGGTGGTGCTGGTGGATGCCGCCGAGATCGGCGAGAAGGCGGGAACCCTGCAGGTGATCCCCCCCGAGACCATCGCCGAGATGTTTATCTTCTCGACCCACAATATGCCGCTCAATTTCCTGATCGACGAGCTCAAGACCTTTGTCCCCGAGGTGATCTTTGTCGGGGTACAACCGGCCATCGTGGCGTTCTCTTTCCCGATGACCGAGATGGTGAGCGAGGCGATGGATTATCTTTATCAGCACCTTGATGCCGCCAAAGATACCGACTTGTTAATAGAGAAACTGGAGCAGTGGAATATTGACAATTCCAAGAGGTGATTATTTATCGAGTTGTTAACGACCGTTATTGACCTACGGTTCCGGCAATGTGATCGAGGCCCGATGTTAAATTAAAAGCATCGGGCTAATTGTGCTGAACTTGATATAAAACAAGGTTCTTTGATTTTTTCAAAAAATCGCTAACTCTCGATTTTTTATGACAAAAAAAGCGTTGCCAGTCACAGAAATTTGCCACAAAATGGCGACCGTTACGGAAGTTGATGGGGTCTGGTGGCCTCCTCGGTCTTCAAAACCGATGTGAGCCGAGAAGGCTTTGGCAGGTTCGATTCCTGCCTCTTCCGCCAAATTTATCTATTGAACAAATACTCTCCCGCTGAATTTTTCGGCCTGAATGTTATTTCCATTGTTTGTTCAATATGTTTGAAGTAATACCTTAAAAAAGGTGCTTGCCGCTTGCCAATATAATCCGAACTCAGGTTATCTCGCTGGCCAAAAATTAATTTATCAGCATCGATGCAGCATTAATTTATACCCGCTCATTGATGCACCCAGTTTGCACTCATCCGCAAATCGCCAGCACTGCCATAACCCGTCAGCTCGGCCTCTCTATCGGCAAACCGGTGCGCATCCCGAACCCACGCACTGCACTGGTAATCCCATGCCGAACTCGTCTCACGCGCCAGCCATCCCCCATCGCCAGCCCGCATCAGGTACGGCTGCCGACGATTCACAGCCAGATTCACAGCAACAAACCCGCCGTCTGCCCCAAGTGGAACAGCTGCTGCAGCAACCCTTTCTCGCCGGATTTATCGAGGCGCTGAGCCGCCCACTGGTGACTCAGGCGGTGCGCGACACCCTGAGCGAGCTGCGCCAGAGCGAAGATTTTCGCCAGCATGGCGTCGCCCCCGAGCAGATCGAGGCGCTGATTGCCAAACGCTGCCAACAGCAGTTGCGCCAGCGTCAAACCCGGGTGATCAACGCCACCGGCACCCTGGTGCATACCAATCTGGGGCGCTCACCATTAAGTCACGAGCTGTGGGACGAGGTGCGTGACCTCAACACCGGCTACAACAATCTGGAGCTGGATCTTGCCACTGGCAAGCGCGGCGGGCGCAAGGGGCTGATCGCTCCCCTGCTCCGTTGCCTCACCCAGGCCGAGGATTCGCTGGTAGTCAACAACAACGCCGCTTCGCTCTTTTTGCTGCTGCAGGAGGTGGCCAAGGGGCGCGAGGTGATCGTCTCCCGCGGCGAGCAGATCCAGATTGGCGGCGGCTTTCGCATTCCCGATATTCTGGCCCTCTCCGGCGCCAAACTGGTGGAGGTGGGCACCACCAATATCACTACCGCCAAAGATTACCTCGATGCCATCACCGATCAGACCGAGCTGGTGCTGATGGTGCACAGATCCAATTTCGCCATTCGCGGCTTTACCGAGTCCCCCGATATCGGCGAGGTGGCCCGCTCCCTGCCCGATCATGTAGTGCTGGCGGTGGATCAGGGCTCGGGATTGACCACCGAAGAGTTTGCGCCGGATGAAACCTCGGTGCGCCAGTACATCAAGGCGGGGGCGGATCTGGTCTGCTACTCAGGCGACAAACTCTTGGGGGGCCCGCAATCGGGCATCATCAGCGGCCGCAGCGACCTTATCAAGCGGCTGGAAAAACACCCCATGATGCGCACCTTCCGCCCGAGCCGCATCGTCTACTCCCTGCTGGAACGCCTGCTCGTCCACAAGCTCAACAAGTCCCCCATCGGCGAAGGGATTGCTCAGCGCACCCTGAGCAACCCGGCCGCCATGGAGGCGCGGGCCAATCAGCTGATGGCCGCCCTGCCCGGCTGTTTTGTGCCGGTCCCCGCCCAGCTGGTGGTGGGCGGCGGCACCCTGCCGGACGAGTTCTACCCTGCACCGGCGCTGGAGTGCACCGATCCACGCCCGGCCCAGCAGTTGCTCGATGCGCTGCGCGACCTGCCGGTGCCGGTCATCGCCACCGTGCGCCAGCAGAAGGTGCTGCTTAATATGGCCACCCTGCTGCCAACGGAGATGGCGCTGTTGATCGCCCAACTCAGGGAGTTGCTGCTGCCCACCCCGTTCAATGCAACAAATGCGACCGAGGAGCCCTGATCCCATGCCCCCCTATCGCGCCGTTATCGGTCTTGCCGGCCACGTGGATCACGGCAAGACCCAGCTTATCAAGGCCCTCACCGGCATCACCACGGCCCGTGCCCATGAGCAGGCCATCGGCATGACCCAGGATCTCGGCTTTGCCCACTTCGACGACGGTCAGGGCAACACCATAGGCGTCATCGACGTGCCCGGCCACGAGCGCTATATCCGCAATATGGTGGCGGGGCTCTGGAGTCTGGATCTGGTGCTGCTGGTGATTGCCGCCGACGAGGGGTGGATGCCGATGACCGGCGATCACCTGCGCCTGCTCAAGGCGATGGGGGTGCCGCGCCTGCTGGTCTGCATCAACAAGTGCGATCTGGTCTCCCCCGACGAGCTTTTACTGTTGGAAGAGAGCCTGCTGGAGCGGGTGATGGACGAGAGTGGCATGGTGCCCGATATCGTCAGCGTCAGCGCTAAAACCGGTGAGAATATGGCTGCCCTGCACACCGCCATCGTGCGCCAGCTTGCCAATCTGCCAGCCTCACAAGCGGCTCGCGAACAGGGCGCACCGCGCCTCTATGTTGATCGTGTCTTTACCGCCAACGGCACCGGCACCGTGCTCACCGGCACCTTGCAGCAGGGCTGCCTCAAGGTGGGGGACAAGCTGCGCCTCTACCCTGCCGATCGGGAAGTGCAGGTGCGCTCCCTGCAGGCCTATCACCAGAGCGTCGACGAGATTGGCGCCGTCTGCCGGGTAGCGGTGGGCCTTAAAAAAGTGCCTCACAAGGAGGTGGCCCGCGGCCACTGCCTTACCAGCGCCGCTGGCCAGTGCGAGGCGGCAACCCACCTTATCGTGCGGCTCTGCGAGGTCGGCGGCAGCATCCGGGAACAGCGCAACCGCGAGGTCGAAGTGGCCCTCGGCAGCTGGCATGGCCGTGCGCGCTTTGTACCAATAAAAGAGACCCGGCTGGCGCGGCTGATCTTTGCCAGCCCCATCCCCTGCTTCTTTGGCCAGCCGCTTGCCATCATTCGTCACGGCAGCAGCGAACTGCTGCACGGCGCCCGCATCGTCTGGTGCGGAGACATCCACCCCGACAAACGCAAGGCGCTGCACACCCTGCTGGGCGAGCTGCCTGATGACTTGGAGCACTACAACCCCGCAGCCTTGCAGCTGGGCCTCAATGGCTATGTGCTGGCCAGCCGCTTTGACCAGCTGCCCGAACAGGTCACTCCCCTCGGTGAGTGGCTGCTGGACAACCACTGGCTGGCTCAGAGCCGTGATCAGCTGCTCGCTACATTGGCCAGCGAACCGTTGAGTGCCGCCGAGCTGGCAACCCGCTTTGGCATCGCCCTACCGGTCACTCAGGCCCTGCTCCAGCAGCTCAAGAGCGAACAGCTGATCCGTCTGCACCATGACAAGTGGCAACCGGGCAGCGGCGAGTCGGAAGATGATCTGGGGGAAGAGGCGCAGCTGGTGCTCAAGGTGGTGCGAGATCAAGGCAAGGAGGGTTACGAGCCCGGTAAACTGGGCCCCGGCGGCGTTGAGCTGGATCCCTTTATCACCCGCAAGCTGCCCGCGGTTCTGCAGCAGGGCTTGCAGCAAAAAGGCGCGTTGCAAAAGCAGCTGAGCAACCTGGCGCGACTCAAGTATCTGGTGCAGCTCGATGGCCCCATCTACTACGACGCCGCCCTTTACAACCAGATGGTCGCCGCCGTGCTGGCGGGCCAGCAGGTGGGAGATCTGATCGACATGGCATCCCTCAAGGAGATCACCGGCTTGTCGCGTAAATACGCCATTCCGTTCTGCCTGCGCATGGAGATGGATGGCTGGGTGCGGCGCGAGGAGAACGAGCGCCGGGTGCTGCGTTTGCCGCAGACTCAAGATGAGATGGAGCCGGCATGAGCACTGCCACCGCACCCTCTGGCTCTGCCAATCCTGTGACCAACCGGCTGCGCCGCGAATTTCATATCGACGGCATCGTGCAGGGGGTGGGCTTTCGCCCCTTCGTCTATGGGCTGGCACTGCGCCACGGCCTTGCCGGCTATGTGTTGAACGATGCCAACGGCGTCACCATTGGCGCCGAAGGATCGCCCGAGCAGCTCGCCAGCTTTGCCCGCGAACTGCGGGAACTGGCGCCGCCGCTTAGCCGCATCGATCATTTCAGCGAGCGGGAACTGCCCCTTGCTCATGATCCCGACTTCGATGGCCAATTTCATGGCCAGTTTCGAATTAAAGCGAGCCAGCAGCAGAGCGCGGCCACGGTCGCCATCTCGCCGGATCAGGGGATGTGCGAAGCGTGCGCCACGGATGTGGCCAATCCCAACGATCGCCACCACAACTACCCCTTTACCAACTGCACCCACTGCGGCCCACGCTACACCATCATCCGCCGCCTCCCCTACGACAGACCCCATACCGCCATGGCAGGCTTTGCCATGTGCCCGCACTGCTCTGCGGCCTATGAAAACCCGCTGGACAGACGTTACCATGCCCAGCCGGTGAGCTGCCCCGAGTGCGGGCCGCATCTGACCTGGCGCAGCGGCCTCGGCGATGCCCTGGCCGAGCGCGAGGATGCCCTGCAGGCCGCTGCCAGCGCCCTGCAGGCGGGGGCGCTGATTGCGGTCAAGGGGATGGGGGGTTATCACCTGATATGTGATGCCCGCAATGAACAGAGTGTTGCCAGATTACGAATGCTCAAACGGCGCGCGCGCAAACCGCTGGCGGTGATGATGGGCTCCCTTGCCGAGGCCAAACTGCATGTCACTGGCTGCGAAGACGAGTGGAAGCTGCTCTCCTCTCAGGCCAGACCCATCACCTTGCTGCGCAAGCGCAAAAAAGATGATCGGCCGTCAGAATCCCAACTGACAACTGCGCCGCTGGCCGAGGGGATCGCCCCCGGCATCCCCTACCTTGGGGTCATGCTCCCCTATACCCCGCTGCACCAGCTACTGCTGGATGCCTGCGCCATGCCGCTGGTGGCCACCAGCGCCAATGGTCGCGGCAGCCCAATCCTTATCGAGTGCGAGGCGGTGGTCAGGGAACTCGGCCGCGATATTGACGGCATCCTGGATCACAACCGCCCCATCCTGCACCCGTGCGACGACAGTCTGGTGCAGTGGGCAGGCGGGCGGCGCCAGACGTTGCGGCTGGCCCGGGGCTATGCCCCCTGCACCCCCAGCCTGCAAGAGGCGGTCAAGGCGCCGCTCTTGGCAGTCGGAGCGCAGCAGAAGAACCAGCTGGCGCTCGCCTTCGGCCGCCAGCGCATCTACAGCCCCTATATCGGTGATCTGCACAGCCTGCCGATGCAGGAGCACTTCGAGCAGACCCTGGCCACCTTTCGCGAACTCTACGATCTCAAGCCAGAACTGCTGGTCTCGGATCGCCACCCGGGCTACCTCAGCCATCAGTGGGCCAAACGCTATTGCCACGATCAGGGTGCAACCCATCTCGAGGTGCAGCACCATCACGCCCACCTGCTGGGGGTGATGGCCGAGCACGACATCACAGGCCCGGTGCTGGGTGTTGCCTTTGACGGCACCGGCCTTGGGGATGACGGCACCCTCTGGGGCGGCGAGCTGCTGCTGGCCGATGTTCAGGGATTTGAGCGGGTTGCCCACCTCAAACCCTTCAAGCTGATCGGCGGCGAGGCGGCCATCCGCGAGCCGGTGCGCCAGCTGCTGGGGCTGCTGTTTGAATCGCACAGCCCTGAGCAGATCAGCGCCCTCGATATTCCTTTGATCAAGCAACTGCCCGCTGAGCGGATCAGCAATCTGCACCAGCTCTGGCAGCTGGGTCGCAACACCCCCTACACCAGCTCCATCGGTCGGCTGTTCGATGCGGTGGCGGCGCTGCTGGGGCTGATCGACACCCCGGATTACGAGGGCGAAGCCGGGCTCCTGCTGGAAGCGACCGCCTTGCAGCTCACCCCCGACGAACAACCCTTCCCCCTCGCCTTTGATCTCAGCCAATCAACAGAGGGGCCACTGCAGATCGAGTGGGCAGAGCTCATCAATACCCTTATCAGCGAGCAGAGAAAAGGCACCTCCACCGCTAGCCTGGCCGCCGGCTTTATCCGCGCCATCAGCAATCTGGTTGTTACCCTGGCCGAGCGCTTCCCCGGCTATCCGGTGGCACTCGGGGGCGGCGTCTTTCAAAACCGGGTGCTGATGGACCAGTTGGTGCACGCGCTCGAAGCAGCCGGCCGGCAGGTATTGGCCAGCGAAACCCTGCCACTCAATGACGGTGGCATCGCCGCCGGTCAGCTCTGGTTTGCCATCCACCATCTTGCCACGCACCACCCTGTCACAACCGGTTGTGCCACCTTGTCGGAGTCCTGAAATCCATGTGTCTATCCATCCCCTCTCAGGTGGTGCAGTTGCACCCCGAAGATAACTGCGTCACCGTCGATACCCTGGGGGTGCAGCGGCGCGTCAGCTGCATGCTGCTCGAGGAGCCCCTCCAGGTGGGCGACTATGTGCTGCTCCATATCGGCTTTGTGATGAGCAAGATTGACGAAGCGGAGGCGCAGGCCAGCCTCGAGAGCTTCCGCCAGATGGTGGCCCTGATGCCCAAACAGGATATCTTGCCATGCTGACCTTGAATGACCTGTTCCAGGGCTTTCGCCAGCCCGAAGTGATCCGCGCCCTCGCCGCCCAAATTACAGAACTGGCCAAAGATCTGCCCGAACCACTGCGGGTGATGGAGGTGTGCGGCGGCCATACCCACACCATCATGAAGTACGGCCTGCACCAGCTGCTGCCGGCCAGCATCGAGTTTGTCCACGGCCCCGGCTGCCCGGTTTGCATCATGCCAAAAGAGCGCATCGATCAGGCCATCGAGTTGGCTAGCCAGCCCAACGTCATTCTGGTGACGTTGGGGGACATGATCCGGGTACCGGGCTCCAAAGGCACGCTGGCCCAGCAACGGGCCAAGGGGAGCGATATCCGCCCGGTCTATGACCCCCTCGATGCCCTGCGCATCGCCAAAGAGAATCCGGAGAAAACCGTGGTCTTCTTCGCCATCGGTTTCGAGACCTCTACCCCCATGACGGCCGCCTTGCTGGCTGCCGCTGAAGCTGAGGGGATTGAGAACCTGCTGTTTCATATCAACCATGTGCTGGTGCCCCCCGCCATTCACGCGGTGATGGCCGACGGGGTGGCCAAGGTGAACGCCTTCATCGGCCCCTCCCACGTCAGCGTCATCACCGGCGCCGATATCTACCTGCCCATCGTCGATCGCTATCAGGTGCCTGTGGTGGTGAGCGGCTTCGAGCCGGTGGATGTGATGGAGGCGATCTTGATGATGGTGCGCCAGAAGGTGGAGGGTCGCTACGCGCTGGAGGTGCAGTACAGCCGCGCCGTCACCGCCAGTGGCAATAAAGCCGCCCAGCGGCTGGTCGAGCGCTTTTTCGAGACCCGCGAGCACTTTCGCTGGCGAGGTCTGGGGGATATCAACGCCTCCGCCCTGCGCCTGCGCGATGCCTTTGCCAAACGCGATGCGGAGCGCTACTTCCAGCTTGCTCAGACTCCCATCGATGACCACAAGGCGTGCCAGTGCGCCGATATCCTGCGCGGCCTGGCCAAACCGAACCAGTGCAAAGTCTTTGGCCGGGGCTGCACCCCGACCCAGCCCATGGGCAGCTGCATGGTCAGCTCCGAAGGGACCTGCAATGCCTACTACCGATATATGGGGATCCAATGAGAGAAATTCAGTTAAGCCACGGCGGCGGCGGTGTGGAGATGAACCAGCTGATCAATCAGCTCTTCTTTCGCCACTTTGGCAACGAGATCCTGCTGCGCGGTGAAGATGCCGCCCTGCTGCCGGTAAACGGCCCCGTCGCCTTCACCACCGACAGCTTTACCGTCTCGCCGCTCTTCTTCGAGGGGGGCGATATCGGCAAGCTGGCCATCGCCGGTACGGTCAACGATCTCGCCATGATGGGGGCCAAGCCCGAGTATCTGAGCTGCAGCTTTATCATCGAGGAAGGCTTCCCCTACGCCGATCTCGCCCGCATCGTCGAGTCGATGGCGGCCGAACTTGCCAAGAGCGGTGCCCGCATCGTCTGCGGTGACACCAAGGTGGTGCCCAAGGGGGCGGCCGACAAGATCTTTATCAACACCAGCGGGGTCGGCACCTTTCCGCGGCCTGAGCAGAGCCGGGGCATCTCGGTACGCAACCTCAAAGCCGGTGACACCATTCTTGTGTCGCGGGATATCGGCAGCCACGGCGCCTGCATCCTGATGGCCCGTGACGCCCTGCAACTGGGCTCCGATCTCAAGAGCGACTGCACCACCCTCTGGCCGCAGGTAGAAGCGCTGCTAAAAGCGGGGATTACCCCTCACGCCCTGCGCGATGCCACCCGCGGTGGCCTTGCCGCCGTGCTCAACGAGTGGAGCAGCGCCTCCGGCGTTGCCATCGAGCTGGAGGAGTCCGCCATTCCGGTGTGCGATCCGGTGCGCGGCCTGTGCGAGCTCTACGGTTTCGAGCCCCATGATCTCGCCAACGAGGGAACCATGGTGCTGGCCCTGCCTGCCGAGCAGGCGCAGGACGCGCTGGGCATCTTGCGGCAATTCAACTCCGCCGCAAGCCAGATCGGCGTGGTGCAGGCGAGCGATCGCCACAAGGTGATCCTCAACAACCCCTGGGGCAGCCGCCGTTATCTGGAGCTGCCGCAGGGGGAGCTGCTGCCGCGTATCTGTTGAGCAGCCATGCCGTTCCGTCATTTACAGGGAGGAGTCACTGCTCCTCCCCATATCGGTTAAGGAGCCACCATGCACGAAATGTCTCTGGCCATGGCCGCCATCGATCTGGCGGCTGAACAGGCCACCCAGCGGGGCTTTACCAAGGTGACCGCCCTCTGGCTCGAGGTCGGCAGCTTCTCCTGCGTCGACCCGGACACCATTGCCTTCTGTTTCGAGGCGGCCGCCAAGGGCACCGCCGTCGAGGGGGCCCAACTGCACTTTCAGCACCAGGCGGCAGAGGCCTGGTGTTATGACTGCAACCAGACGGTCACCCTCACCGAACGCGGGCAGGCCTGTCCCGAGTGTGGCGGATACAAATTACGAGTCGCGCAGGGTGATAGCCTGCGCATCACCGACATCGAGGTAAGTTGATATGTGTAGCGTATGCGGATGCGGCCAGGCGCGGATCGCCGGCCATGAGCACGATCATGAGCATCATCACGAACATGAACATCACCATGAACATGGTCATGAGCACGACCACCATCATGGTCATGACGCCCATCACCATCATGATCACGAGCAGAGTGCGCCGCGCACCCTGATCATTCACCACCACTATCACCATCAGGGGGATGTCCATCACCACTACCACGGGGTGCGAGCTCCCATAAGCCATGAGGGGCATGATCACCCCCATGAGCACCACCATGATCACCCCCACGACCATCATCATGATCATGTCCACTCTCATGACCACGGCCATTCCCACGCGCATCCCCATGATCACAGCCATGACCATGACCACCAGCAGGGTGATCTGCACTACGGCAAAGGGGAAGCGGGATTGTCGGTCCCCGGTATGGGGCAGCGCCAGCTGATCGCCATCGAGATGGATGTGCTGGCCAAGAACAACGCGCTGGCCGCCCACAACCGCGAGCACTTCACAGCTGCCGACCAGCTGGTGCTCAATCTGGTATCTAGCCCGGGTTCAGGCAAAACCACCTTGCTGTGCGAAACCTTGCGCCAGCTGGCTGACAAGCGCCCTTGCGCCGTGATCGAAGGGGATCAGCAGACAAGCAGAGATGCGGATCGCATCCGTGCCACCGGTGTCCCTGCTGTGCAGATCAACACCGGCAAGGGCTGCCATCTGGATGCCAAAATGGTTCACGACGCCTGCCACCAGCTGCCCGCCAATCAAGGGGGCATCCTCTTTATAGAGAACGTCGGCAATCTGGTCTGCCCCGCCAGCTTCGATCTCGGCGAGAAGTACAAGGTGGCGATCCTCTCTGTCACCGAGGGGGAAGAGAAGCCGCTGAAATACCCGGACATGTTCGCCGCCGCCCAGCTGATGGTGATCAACAAGATCGATCTGCTGCCATACGTCAGCTTTGACGTGGCCCGCTGCATCGAGAACGCCAAACGGGTCAACCCCTATATTCAGGTGATCCAGGTCAGCGCCACCACAGGCGAAGGGATGGATACCTGGCTGAACTGGCTGGCCAGTGCTTGAAATCAACCGGTTAAACGTCGCTGATAACGGTAGAAAACAAGAGAGGGAGGCTGATGCCTCCCTCTCTTTTATCTGCGCGCTTTGCCAACGATTCTCTCTGTACAGAATGGCCAGCGTTTCATACTCGCATCCCCTCACCCTGGCCCTCTCCCCAGGGAGAGGGAATCGGTTTGTGAATACCGACAGCATGCTGCAACTATACGACTCCCTCAAACGCCTCAGGGGGCGGCTTCGAGTATAACAACCAGCCATATTTTCAAACCCCAAGATTTTCCAAACCCTAAACCCTGAGCGTGGTGAGATGGCACCTTCAACTCCCTTCTCCCCTTGCGGGAGAAGGGCTGGGGATGAGGGGGAACACCAATCTTCAGGCCACGCTGCGGGCCATAGACTCCGCCTCAGCAGGCGCCTCACCAAAGCGCAGCACCCGATGGCAGATCTGGCGCAATAATGCCTGCTGGTGACTGAAGACAAGTATCCCAAGCCCGCGCTGCTCGCACTCAACCATCAGCTCCCGCCAGAGCTGACGCTGGATTTGCGGATCCAGCTGGGCAGTCACCTCGTCGGCAATCAGCAACCGGGTGCGGGGAGCGAGGGCACGCAACAACGCGATGCGGGCCAGCTCACCACCGGAGAGTTGACCGGGTTTACGACCGAGCCATTCAGGCTTGACCATAAAGCGGGCAAGCATGGCGTCATCGGGGCGCCATACATCCCACAGCGCCTGCCCGGTGGTGCGATAGGGATTGAAGGTGAGTTCCGGGTGCTGGGGCACCAGCTGGATAGGGTTATAGCCTTTTACCTGTTCAGGAACCGGCTGCCCATCCAGCAGGAGCTGCCCGCCAGCCCCAACCGGTTGCCAACCCGCCAATACCCGCCCCAGCGTGGTCTTGCCATGGCCACTCGGCGCAGAGATACCGAGTCGTTCGCCCGCCTTGACCATCAGCGATAATCCCTGCCAGAGAGGGCGTTCCCCCTGGGCGATAGTGAGATTTCGTACTTCCAACATCAGGAAACCTCCGGCACAGAAAAGAGCGCGTTGAACTCGGGCAGCGCCTGCCAGTGGGCACGGAGCATCTCGCTCCCCTGCCCCTGGCGCAGATGGTGGCAGCTCAAGGTATCGCTCACCTGCCCCTGATGCAGCGCGACTATGCGGTCGGCGAAGCGGACCGCCAGCGCCAGATCATGGGTCACCCAGAGGATACCGCTGCCTTGCTCTGCAATCTCGCGCAACTGGGTGAGGAGTTGGCAGGCCAGCCCCTCATCGAGCCAGGCGGTGATCTCGTCTGCCAGAATGTAGCGGGCACCGCCGAGCGCCGCAGTGCAGGCCAGAATACGCTTGGCCATGCCGCCGGAGAGCTGGCGCGGGAATCTGTCCAGGGTGGTCGCGGGCAGCTGGTAGCGCAGCAACTGCTCGCCGAGCCGCTCGCGAGAACCGCTCTGGCCGCAGAGGCGCGCCGCCCGGCCCAGCTGGCGCTCTACCGTCAGCAATGGATTGAGGGCGCTTACCCCCTGTGGCACATAGCAGAGGGTGTGCCCGCGCAGACGGGCCCTACTGGCATCGCACAGGGGCACGCCATCGAGGGAGATGCTGCCGCGCATGCGCAGATTGTCCGGCAGCAGAGTCAGAGCGCTTTGCAACAGCAGGCTCTTGCCCTCGCCGCTCCCCCCCACCAGCGCCACTATCTCCCCCGGCGCCAGTTGCAGGCTGATATCGGTCAGCAAAGGCTGCCAGCTGCGCCGCCCCAGCCAGGAGTAATGGGCCGCCTCTATGGTCACCTGATCAAAACTCAGCATGGTTCACTCCTGTGCCACAACAGCTGTTGCAAGGCGCGGGTAGCCTGATCAAACAGCAGAACCAGCAGCAACAACATCAGTCCCGGGAAGAGGGCCAGCCACCAGCCACCGCCGGCCAGATAACGCAGGGCATCGGCCAGCAGCAGACCCAGCGAAGCCTCGTGGGCCGCCAGACCAAAGCCGAGAAAGCTCAAGGCCGCGCTGTGTAGTACCGCATGGGGAAACATCAGCAAGGTGCCGATAAACCACTGAGGCAACAACCCCGGCAAAAGGTGGATGCGCCAGCGACGCAGCGCCCCCATCCCCTGACAGCGGGCCAGCACCACATAGTCGCTGCAGGCGATCCGCCGCGCTTCTGCGCAAAGGATCAGCGCCAACTTGGGCCAGTGGGTCAGTGCCACCGCCAGGATCACTCCGCGCATACCGCCCCCCACGGTAAAGCAGATGAGGATCAGCAGCAGCATATGGGGCAGCGCCAGCATGGCGTCGATCACCATTCGCACCGCCGCATCGCACTTGGGATGAACCAGCGAGAGGCTCGCTGCCACCATGGCCAGCAGACCGCTGCACAGGGCCGTGCTGATCCCCAGCTCCAGACTGGTGAGGGTGCCCTGAAAGGCCCGCAACCAGAGATCCCGCCCCATCTGATCGGTGCCGAACCAGTGGGTCAGCGAGGGAGGCTGCTGGCGCGCCAGCAGATCCATCGGCACATCCTGATGAGAGAGGCTCCAGCCGTAAGTGGCCAGCAGTGTCAACCCGAGCAGGGCAAAAACCAGCCGCAGTATGGAGGGAAGCGGATTAAACAGCATGCTCGCCCTCCCAGCCCCGATTGATGCGGGCCAGCAGCAAACTGGCCACCGTGTTGCCAATAAAGACCAGCAGGGTGCAGAAGAGCACGATTCCCATCAGCAAGGGGATATCGCCCCTGAGCCCCGCATCCACAGTGGCCTGGCCGAGCCCCGGATAGGAGAAGACCTTCTCGGCCAAGAGCGACCCGCCGAGCAGCTCGCCTAGCGAGGCAAACTGCAGGCAGAGCGCCGGGGTCATTGCGTGGCGCAGCACATGAAAACGCAGCATGGGCCAGCCGCCATCCCCCTGAGCGCGGGCGTAGCGGATAAAGTCGCTCTCCAGCACCTCGGCCACCCGCCCCCGGGTATGCAGGGCGATATTGCCCACCCCGAGCAGCGCCAGGGTGGTGACCGGCAGCAACAGATGGCGTGCTCGCATAGCCCAATCAGTTTCATCGGCGGAGAGGCCCGGCGTCCAGGCGCAGCAGACTGGCAACAGCGGCCAGTGCACCGCAAACAGGGCGAGCAGCAACAGGCCGACCCAGAAGGTGGGCAAGGAGGCAAGCAGGTAGGCAAAACGGCAAATCAGGCGATCGGGCCAGCGGTTGAGATAGCGACCGGCGCAGAGGCCCAGCACAATGCCGAAAAAACCGGAGAGCAGCCAGGCGCCCGCCAGCAGCAGGAAGGAGGCGGCAAAGCGCTGGCCAATTACCTCACCCACCGGTGCGTTGTAGAGCATGGAGTAACCGAGATCCCCCTGCAGCACCTGGCTAAACCAGTGCCAGTAGCGCAGCCAGAGCGGTTGATCCAGCCCCCAACGGGCGGCGATACGGGCGTACTGCTCCGGCGGCACATGGAGCAGGTCGTTGCCGATATAGGCCTTGATGGGGTCGATGGGGGAGTAACTCAGCAGCACAAAGGTGGCGACCGAGACCAGACATAACAGCCCTGCCAGACGCAGCAGGGCTTTTAGCAACAGATAACCTGAATGACTCAAGGGCGAACTTAGCGGCACGTCCACCGCCAATCCTGCAGGTTGTTGAGCAGGGACCAGCTACCGTGGATTTCCGGCGCCCCCTTGCCAAGATCGATGCAACGGTTGGCGAGATAGGTGTGCTGCACATTGAGCAGCCAGGCCCAGGCGGCATCTCCCTGCACTCCGGCGCCCGTTTTGCCATCCCACTCCACCTGCTGCCAGAACGGCACGGCCGCCTGCCAGTTCGGGGCATCCAGCGCCTGCTTGAGGTGGCTATCCACCACAGGGTTGCTGTAGTAGCCCGGGTTGTAGAACTCCACGCCACCCGAACCGCTCTGGTAGTGGTGATAGAGCTCCATGGGATCCAGACTCCCCCACCCCATCAGTACCGGGTTGGCGTGCATTTCGCGCTCCACCTGCTCCCAGCTGCCGGACTTGAGGCTCACCTCAAGGCCGATGGGTTTGAGCATGGCCCGCACTGCTTCCGCCAGATCCCGGCGGGTGCTGTCGCCACTGGTGTACCAGAGGGTAAAGGCGGCGCGCAGGTCACCCTTGCGGCGAATGCCGTCACTGCCCATCTTCCAGCCGGCCTCGTCGAGCAGAGCGTTGGCGTGGGCCACATCCCCATCCTTGAAGGCGGTGGCTTTGTTTAGCCATGGCAACCCTTCCACCGCGCTGTAGGCGGGGATGGCGTGCCCCTCCAGCAGCTGGTCGGCCAGCAGTTTGCGGTCGATGGCGTAGTTGATGGCGCGGCGCACCGCCACATCCGAGGTCACGTCGTTGCCGATGGGATAACCCTTGGCATCCTTGCCGCCTGCTGGCGGGATGGGGAAGACGATGCCGCGGTTCTCCACACTCGGGCGCACCCACAGCTTGAGGGAAGCAGGCACGGTAGGCGCCAGCGACGGGGCGATGCGCACCACATCGAGCTGGCTGCTCTGGGCGGCGGCATAGGCGCTCTCTTCATCGATAAAGACAAACACCAGCCGCTTGAAGTCATTGTTGCCACCGGCGTAATAGGGGTTCGCCTCTACCACCAGCTGTTGACCGGGCAGGAAGCTCACCAACCGGTAAGGGCCGGCACCGACCGGCTTTTGGGCATATGCTTTTGCGTCGTAATCCTTCTTCGACACTATCCCCAAGGATCCCAGCACGTTGACGAAGGTGCTCTGGGGAGCACTCAGGGTGATGGCAACCTCGATGGGCGAGAGCACCTTGGCCGAGACAAAGTTGCCCATGTCGATCTTGCCGCCACCCTTGGCCGCGCTGTTGAAGGTAAAGGCCACATCTTCGGCGGTGAGCGGCGCGCCGTTGGAGAATTTCAGGTCAGGCTTGAGGGTAATGATCCACCCCTTGCCATCCTTGCTCGGGGTCACCGATTGGGTGAGCACATTCTGCCAGCTGAGATCGGCGTTCTGTTTGAGCAGCGGACTGTGCAGCAGCAAGTAGCTGCCGTGGCTCCAGCCAAGCAGAGGGTCAAACCCTTCGGTGGGTTCGGCTCCGATGGCGAGCTTGAGCTCGGCAGGCACAGGTTGGGCAGCGGCCAGCGCCGCGTGAGAAGCAGTGCCCAGCAGCAGAGTCAACAGGACGGTAGCGCTAGATCTAGCGTAATGGCGAAGAGAATTGCGTGGAACAGTCATGGGGATCCTTCTTGTTTTGTACCACTCACGGATCATCACTCAAAAAAGAGGTGGAATGCGTGATTTAGCATGGGAGTGAGGGGCCAAAATGGCCCCCTATTCTAAACTTGATTTCGCGTGAAACCTAGCGACTATGCCGGTTGACCGCGCCGGGCACCAAATAGCCGTCTGCGGCCCAGATCCACGCCGCTAACCCCTTGCTGCACCGGCAAGGAGAGCAGCATCTTGAGGGTGCTGCTCACCAGCGCTCGCCCCTCCCCGGCACCGAGATGGGGATCGAGCGGCGACATCAGGGAGCAGGCTAGCAGCTGTCCCGTCTCGGGCAATTCACCCACCATAAAGGTCATGTTGCCGCAAGGGAGCTGCAGGGCGAGCCGATCGCTGCTGCTGCGCACCGGCCACAGTTGATCCGGCCCCGGCAGCACCACCACGCTAAGCATCCAGGGGGTGAGCACGCAGCCGAGCCACTGGCCTTCAAACAACACACACTCCGCCACGATTGGCATGCTGGCGTGATAAAAGGGCAATGCCTGCATCTCTTCGCGAGCGATCCGCTCATACTGGGCTACCAGCAGGGGCGCGGGATCGCGGGCAAAACCGATGAACTCCTGCACGGCATCAACCTCGCTTAAATGGGACTGCGCCATAGGCCCTCCCGTGCTTGTTCAGCTTTCTCCTGCTCAGAGAGCGCAATGGCGGGCGCACCAACGGCAGCCAGTAGGGTCAAAATCCGATCCGTGGCCTCCCCCATGGCAGCCGCCACCACGGGGGTGAGGCCGATGCGGGGCTCCAGAGATTCGGGCTCGACCCCGATCAGGGTGAGCTGCTTTGGCGACTCCCCCGTCATGTGCAGCGCCGAGAGCACATCCGCCAGCCCCAGCTGGTGCGGGGAGATCTTGCGGCCAAACAGGGTCGGGATCTCCTCATCCTTCAGGGTCACCACTGTGCCCGGCGGATTACCGCTGCGCACCGCATCCACCAGAATGATGTGATCGCGACTGGCCATCGCTTCGAGCAACTCCATGCCGGCGGTGCCGCCATCGAGCAGCTCGATACCGGGGGCGAAACGGTATTCGCGCCCCAGCGCCTCGACGATGCGAACCCCCACCGCCTCATCGCTCAAGAGCAGGTTGCCGACGCCCAGGATCAGGATGTTCATCACAACACCTTCACCTGAGTTGTTTCGCCATTTTGAGTATCCACCACGTGCACCGCGCAGGACATGCAGGGGTCGAACGAGTGGATGGTACGCACCACCTCCAGCGGCTTGGCGGGATCCGCCACCGGGGTGCCTACCAGAGATTGCTCGTAGGGGCCGGGCTCGTCATTGAAGTTGCGCGGGCCCGAGTTCCAGGTCGATGGCACCACCGCCTGATAGTTCTCGATCTTGCCGCCCTTGATGACGATCCAGTGGGAGAGCATGCCGCGCGGTGCCTCTTCAAAGCCCACTCCGCGAAACTCCTTGTCCGCCGGGATCTCCGCCTTGATATAGGCGGTGGTATCCCCCTTGCCGATGTTGTCCACCAGCGCCTTCCACTGGTGCGCCAGAGTATCTTTGAGCACACAGCAGCGCACCGCACGGCCGATGATGCGACCCATGGTGGAGTGCAGCTGTTCGGTCTTGATGGCAGAGCCGGTGAGCGCCTTGTAGATGCCATTCAGCTGATCGAAGTGCACTACCGTCTCCGGGTGTTTGGCGGCGAGTTTCACCAGCAAGTCTGCGAGCGGCCCCACCTCCACCACCTTGCCGTAGAAGGTGGGGGATTTGACCCAGGAGTATTTGCCATCATCCTGCCAGCCGGTGTAGTTGGGCTCGGTCTTGCCCTCCCAGGGCTTGAGGGGGGCGTCATCCTTGTACCAGGCGTGCTTGTTGCTCTCGGCGATACCCTCTATCAGCCAGCCATCCTGATGACTCTCGATGGGGCGATATCCCGCCAGATTGCCATTCTCGATATAGCCGCCCGGCATCAGGAAGCTGCCGCCATTGGCATCGGTGGGGAGCTCCGGCACGCTCAGGTAGTGCTTGGCCCCCTGCCCCAGACTCAGCCACTCGGGGTAGTGCGCGGCGATGATGGCGGTATCCACTTTGTAGACCTGCTCGATAAACTCGCCAAGCCGGTCGATAAAGCTCTTTACGTAGAGCAAGCGCTCCAGGTTGAGCACGCTTGGTGCATCCAGATTGATGGGGTTGGCCACGCCGCCCACCGCCAGATTCTGGATGTGCGGGCTCTTGCCCCCCAGAATGGCGACGATGCGGTTGGCATCGCGCTGGCACTCCAGCGCCTGCAGGTAGTGGGCCACGGCGATGAGGTTCACCTCCGGGCTCAGTTTCATCTCCTTGTGACCCCAGTAACCGTTGGCAAAGATGCCAAGCTGGCCGCTCGCCACCAGGGCGCGGATCTTGTCCTGCACCTTGGTCAGTTCATCGGCACTGTTGAGGGACCAGGTCGATACCCCCTTGAGCATGTCCGCCGCTTTTTGCGGATTGGCCTCAAGGGCAGCGGTGATGTCCACCCAGTCCAGCGCGGAGAGCTGATAGAAGTGGACGATGTGATCGTGGATGTTATGGGCCGCGATGATGAGGTTGCGGATGTACTGGGCGTTGACCGGCACCTTGGCGCCGATGGCGTTCTCCACCGCCCGCACCGAGGCGATGGCGTGGATGGAGGTACATACCCCGCAGATGCGCTGCACTATCATCCAGGCATCGCGCGGGTCGTTGCCCTTGACGATCTCCTCCATCCCGCGCCACATGGTGCCGGACGACCAGGCTTTGGTCACTTTACCGCCTTCGATTTCGCAGTCGATACGCAGGTGCCCCTCAATGCGGGTGATGGGGTCTATGGTGATACGTTGGCTCATACGTTGGCTTTCCCTCGGGCCTGATAATCTTGGTGAACACGTTCAAGTGATGGCAGTACCGGCAGCAGCCGGATCAACAGCAAATAGGCACACACCTCGATGGCAACGAAGCCCAGGGAGATCAGCACCTCCTCCGCAGAGGGGAAGTAGTGGTAGCCATTGCCGGGGTTGAAGGCGAGCAGGGAGTAATCCAGTCGCCAGAGAGCGGCGCCCAGCAGCATACTGAGGGCCCCCAGGAACAACATGCGCGAATCCCGGCGGCTCTTATCCCAGTGGAACACCAGCAGCGGGAAGATCATCAGCGCAATCTCGCTCCAGAACATGATGGAGAAGCGATTGAACTCGGAGAGATACTCCGACTTGTCGTGGATGACGATCTCGGCAAAGCGCAGCGCCACAAACAGGATCAGGAAGATATCGATCACCTGGGTCAGTTTGTAGAAGAGCGACTTCTCGTTGGGGCCCCGCCCCGCCAATCCCGCCTGCACCAGAGATCCCTCGAACACCACGATGGAGAAACCCATGATAAAGGCGGTGAGCAAAGAGAAGACCGGCAACAGCTCGTAACTTTGCCAGAGCGGATGGATCTTCTCCCCCGCCACTATCATCAAGGATCCCATAGAGGATTGGTGCATGGTGGGCAGCAAGGCCCCCAGCGCCAGCACGAAGAACATGATCTTGTTGAGGCGAATGAGTGACGCCTTCCAGCCGAACTTCTCCAGCAGCACGGGAGCGAACTCCAGCGCCATCACCCCGATATAGATGGTCATGCAGACCGCCGTCTCGAACAGCACCGAGGAGGTGTTGAAGTGCCCAGGCAGGTAGAAGTACGGCAGGTTCCAGTAACGCCCCACGTCGATGGTGATGGAGAGGCCACCGAGCGAGTAGCCAAACAGGCTCGCCAACAGGGCCGGTCTCACCAGCGGGTGGTACTCGCCCCGGTTGAACACATAGACAGCCCAAGCCAGCGCCCAGCCGCCACAGGCGAAGCCGGTACCGATCAAGAGATCGAACGAGATCCAGAGCCCCCAGGGGTAGCCGCCGTTCAGGTCGGTGACCGAGCCCAGCCCGAAGACGAGGCGTTTTAAAATCAACATGCCGCACAGCACGGCAAAGGGGGCCAGCACCAGCACAGGCCAGCTGACCAGCTTGCCGCCGAGGGGATACGCCTTGTGGTTACTCATGATCCTTGCCTCCCTTTGTGGTGCCCTGATCCTTGATCTGCGCACTCCCCTGATCATGGCCATCATCGTGATGATCGTGACCATTCTTGGTGTTGCGGCGGATCAGCACCGAGAGGCCGGTCAGCACCACCATGGGCAGCACCATCCCCTTGTAGAGGGTGTGCTGGATATGCTCGGAGCGGGCACCGGAGGAGAGCTCCGGCAAGTCGGGCATGTCGAGCTTGGTATAGGGCACCCCGGCCAGCACCAGCACCTGGGTGCCGCCCCCCTCCTTCTCGCCATAGACGTAAGGCTGGTAGTTGGGCACCTCGTGCAGGTAAGGGTCGTTGGCAGAGAGGGTCTGGCGCGGATAGGCATATTCACTGCCCGGCTTTGCCAGCAGTCGACGCTTGGCCTCGGCCATCAGCTCCTCGCGGGTGCCGAAGATCACGGCGCCGGTGGGGCACACCTCGACACACCCAGGCAACTTGCCCTGATCAATCCTCTCCAGCCCTTTCTGGTTGCAGAGCTCGCACTTGTGGATCGCCCCCAGCGGATTGTCGTAGTCATATTTGGGCACATCGAACGGGCAACCCACCATGCAGTAGCGACAGCCGGTGCAGACGCTCGGGTCGTAGTGAACGATGCCGGTCTTGGGATCTTTTTTAAGAGCCTGCACCGGACAGACAGAGACGCAGTTGGGATCGACACAGTGCATGCACTGCTTCTTGATGTAGGCATAGCCATCCACCAGCTGATCCTTGTGCTCGCCAGTGCCGCTCTTCCACACCTGAATGATGTTGTTGGTGTAGGGGGTCAGCTTGTCGTTGTTGGACCAGGTTTGCGCCCCGGCTGGGTTGGCCGGGTTGCCGTTAAGGCGCTGACACTCCGCCACACAGGCCTGACAGCCAACGCAGAGGGTAGAGTCATACAACATGCCGAGCGCGCCGGGAATGGGCGGCTTGTTCTTGGCCGCCGCCAGTGCGGTGCCGGGTACGGCTGTGCCCGCCGCCAGCGCACCGACGGAGGCGAATTTGAGGAAGTTGCGTCTGTTCACGGTTACTCCTCCCGTGATGGGTGCTGCCCGGCTTCGTGGCGCTTCTGCTGGCGACCGAGTTCACGCACCGTCATCAGACTCACCCCCACCAGCACCCCGAGGGAGCCACCGATAAGGCCGGTCGCGGTGGGCGAGGTATAGCCCCCCTCCTGGATCTTCACATCGGGTTTATCCACCCTCGGAGTCGGGTTCTCTACCTTGGCAAGCTGGAAGATCCCCTTGCTAAAACCGACCCCCTGCTCGTTGCAGCCATAACAGGGGTGACCGATGCCGACCGGCCAGATGCCGCCGCCCACATCGCAGAACTCCAGAGTCGAGCAGTTGCCGTAGGTCTCCGGCCCCTTGCAGCCCAGATGGTAGAGGCACCAGCCCTGACGGTGGCCCTCGTCGCCAAACTCCTTGGCAAAACGCCCCGCGTCGAAGTGCGGACGACGCTCGCAGTTCTCGTGGATCAGCCGCTCATAGGCAAACAACGGACGCTTCTTGCTATCCAGCGCCGGCAGCTTGCCGTAGGTGATGTAGTAGGCAACCGTGGTGAGGAAGTTGTGGGGATTGGGCGGGCATCCCGGGATATTGATGATGGGGGTGCCGATATTGCCGAGGGCCTCTTCCAAGCTGACAGCGCCGGTCGGGTTGCCGCCACTGGCAGGGACGCCACCCCAGGCGGCACAAGAGCCGATGGCGATGACGGCAGCGGCATCACTGGCGGCACGGCGAATATGGTCGACGATGGGCTCACCGGCCACCATGCAGTAGACGCCGCCATCCTTGAGGGGAATGGAACCATCCACCACCAGCACGTACTTGCCCTTATAGCGCTTGATAGCGTTGTGCTTGTTCTCTTCCGCCTGATGGCCAAAGGCCGCCGAGAGCACCTCGTGGTACTCCAGCGAAATGGTGTTGAGGATCAGGTTCTCGATGGTGGGGTGGGTGGCGCGCAGCAGCGATTCGGTACAACCGGTGCACTCCTGCGCCCCAATCCAGATCACCGGCGGCCGTTCGGGGCTGGTGAGCGCAGTGGCCATCTTGGCGACGGCATGCTGACTTAATCCCAGAGTTGCGGCCATCCCGGCACACAATTTCATAAAATCACGGCGATTAATTCCATGAGCCGATAAAAAATTATCCTCGACCATTCTACTTATTCCCGTAGTGAGCACTTGTTTGATAAATGCTTAATAGCGGAAATGCTAAGGACTCACCCACCCTGCAGTATTGATCTCTATCAATTTCGACCGGCTTACCCCTATTTTCATAGCGAGCCACATCACAAATGAAATTAATTACCCCCAAAGAGATATTTAGCATCCCCGTAAATTTTATGAACTTAATTGGATATTAAATAATTAATCACTGCATATCCTCTCTTTCACTGTGAGCCAAATTAACATGATTGAAATCTTGGCTATACCGCTCATTTCACAATACTGATGCCCACCAATAAATGATCCATTGAATATATCTTTACTCATTCCATTGCATATTTCATGCAGTCATCCACGGGACAACCTCCTGACTTGCCTCCCCATACCAAAACTGTCTCACGGCCAGCTGCCACCGGTAGCAAGCACGGCCTTCACGGCACGATTTACCTGCATGTCGCTTGGTTTCAGTTTGCATTTTACCTGCGCTTCAGTGCGACACGTTCTACTGCGAGCCCACACAGCACAACCCCGCTTGTCCTCCCTGACGTTTAACACCGCTTAATGAAAAGATGCCACCGAGGTATGCATATCAGTATGACCTGCCCCCCACTCTTTATCGTCTTGGATGCTGGTGAGTAAAATATCGCGATCACGGATATGTTTACGCATCATCGTGAATCTGCATTCAAATTAATGGTAAGAGAAAAGGCAAGGTGGAAGGCTGTCTGCAACATAGACATCATATTTAACTCGCGATGCATTCGCTCATCCGGTTACAGATGTTACCGACCACCTTCACACTATTTACCTTCACGTCACCCCGCTTAATTAACCAGAGCGTAAATATCCATCTCCATCGATATAGATGATAATTATTCTTGTTCAACTGCAGCAAAAAGAAATGAGCGGGGATGATGATGAACATGACAAACGATATGTGTGTCAATCATCACCCGAGCAGTGGCTCCAGCCACTACCTTGCCTGATCGAACTCGAACTCGTTGACAGCCCTGCTCAGCTCGTGAAATGCAGCCCGAAGCGGCCGCCGTTGCAGAGAGAAGCCTCCCCCTGACTGCCTCTGATAACCACGCCATGGAGCCTTGTTTCTGGCTGGCCCAATGGACACTTGCCAAGTGCGGGAATTGAACAAAAAAACGAGAAAAATCAAGATAGATAGCCAATTAAAATGACATAATTGACTATAGTTTAATCGAACGTTTGAAAAACGTGACCACTTCACATGGGCCCAGCGCAATGACCACTGAACGGGAACAGTTGATCCGTTCACTGTTTGATGAGTACATCGAGCTGTATTCATCACGGGATGATCGGCTCACCACGCGGTTTAGCGACAATTTCAGCGGTTTTGCCGGCAGCAGTGATGTTCTGGTTACCGATAAAGATGAGTGGATCCGGATAACCCGCCGTGATTTTGCCCAGATCCCGGGCAGGATCCGCCTGGAAACACTCGATGTGACCCTGCAAGATCTGGCCGCTGATGTGGTGGCGGTCACCGCCTTCTTTCATATCCATCTACCGAAATCAGAACCTATCCTCTCCCGCAGAACCGCCAGGCTGGTGCTGATTTTTCGACACGAAGCCATGGCGTGGAAAATTGCTCACAGCAGTATCTCCATCCCTTACAGTGCGGCTCGGGAAAGCGAAATTTACCCGATGACCAGTCTGGAGGAGCGCCAACATGAGCTGGAGCTCATTATCGAGCTCAGAACCAAGGAGCTGGCGGAAGCGAACCGGAAACTGGAAGCGCTCAGCAATACCGACGGGCTCACCAACATCGGCAACCGTCGTCTGTTCGACAACTCATTGAACCAGGCCTGGGAGCGCTGTATTCAGACAGAGATGCCGATTGCGCTCATCATGCTCGACATCGATCATTTCAAGCAGTTCAACGACCTCTATGGCCACGTTGCCGGTGACGAGTGCCTTCGATTGCTGGCCCATACCCTGGCGCAATCCGGGCGCCGCTCGGGGGAGTTGGTGGCCCGCTACGGCGGAGAGGAATTTGTCATCCTGTTGCCACATGTCGAGCGTCAATCCGCCTATGAAATTGCCCAACATATCCAGCGACTGATTTTTGCACTCGCGCAGCCACACGCACAAAATACCACCGGTCTGGTGACCGTTAGCATGGGTGTCGCCTGCCTCAGACCATCGAGTTACTGGCAGCCATCTGAACTGGTCAAACTGGCTGATGCTGCGCTCTACACCGCCAAATCATCCGGCCGTAACTGCATCAGAGTGGCGGAGTCACCCAGCTTCCCGCAACCAGTCTGACCATAAATCCCTCATACCCCCCCATCCTCTCCGTGGGGAACCACTGCGCGCTAACCATGCACGGCAAGGCTCAACGCATCCCATCGCAACATGCCTTCCCACTGATCCAGTGTGCTTTGGTAGGTATCCGCCGCGTTGTAATGGACCATGGCATGCAGGCGGGCATGATGGCCAAGTCGCTTGACCACGTCGGGCATGGCATTGAGGCTGGCCAGCACCTGCGCCAGATCGCCGGGATCGTTTGGCTGATATTTGCGGCAATTCACGTCATCGGTGAGGTGTCGATCCCACCAGGCCCCATCGGCCGGGATCACTACGCATAATCCTGCCGCCATGGCTTCCAGAATGGAGAGACCAAAGGGTTCCTGATGACTGGTGGAGACAAAAATGCCGCATCGAGATCGGATCTCGTCAAGATTGGCGGGGTTGGCATACCAGTGCGTGTCTGGCAACTGTGGCTGAGGCTGGCTGCAGGGCTGCAGCGTGCCCTTGGGTTGCAGATAGCACACCATCAGCTCGGGGCGAGCGTCAGGGATCATCTGATGGGCGGCCAGCATGGTCTCCAGCCCCTTCCAGCGCAGCAACGAAGCCGCCCACAAAATACGAGGCCCCCCCAGGGTCGCTTTGGGCCAATCAATCTCGCTCAAACCGTTGGTAAATGGCTGCCAGTGTGACGGGAACTCGGTCTCGCCAAGCCGGGCCAGCAACGCCCCCAGGGAGCTGCGGGTTGATTCGAGATAAAACACAAAACTCGCCCGTTGCAAGGCTCTGGCAGAGAGCCCCGAGCACCCCACAGGGCCATGGATCAGCTGAACCACCCGGCACCGCAACCAGCGGGCCGCCCAGTAACAGCAGAGATCCACCCCCGGCCCGGACGCCGCCACCAGGCACGTCACCTCCCCCAAACGCAACATCAGCCAGAGGATCAGCAGGGTCTGCCACCCCTGTTTGAGCAGATAACCGATGCCGGACTCCCGCCCCTTCAATATGTGGGGCAGCCAAAGGGGATGATGCTGGCAACGGGACCAGGAGTCGGGATCCTGGGTCAGCACATGGCATGTGAGCCCGGGCATCCGCTTGGCCAACTCATTGAGCAGCACTTCGGTCGCAACCTTGGAGCCACCGCGAAACGGGATGGGATCCACGACGATGATCTTTCCAAACACCGGCTCAGTTTGCATGCTCATCTTGCTGCTCCCTTACTCTGGCACCTTGCGGCGGCCAAACCCCAGTTGCACTTTTTGCGCCACTTTAGCCATCCCACTCGCCAGCATATTGCGCCCTCTGGCAAGGAGTCGTTGCCCCGCCCAATGAATGAGTGTGCGATAGGGCGCGGGGGCCGTTGAGTGCCAACGACCAGCCCGCGCGGCGTCCCACACCGCCGTGACCCCGTCGACATAGCGCGCCACCGTGAACAACTGTGCGGCACGCAACTGAGCGGCCCGCCCCATTTCACATCGGCGCTGCGGATTGCTCAATTGCCGCCAGTGATCAGCCATCTCGGCCCAATCCCCCGGGGTTGCCAGCAAACCGGTCACCCCCTCCTCCACTACTTCAGGGATGCCGCCCACCCGATAGGCACTGACCGGGAGCCCCAACATGCCCGCCTCCGCCAACGTCAGACCAAACACCTCCTCACGGGCTCCAGAGACCAGCAGATCCACCCCGCCCCGCAAGATCGCGGCACTGTCCGGCCGCTCGCCCAAAAAGTGGACGCGCTCGGCCACCCCGAGTTCGACAGCCAACGCCATCAATGCTTCCCGCTCCGGGCCGCTGCCAATGATCAGCAACTGAGCCTCCTCCCCCGATGCCATCAGGGCAGCCAGCGAGCGGATCAGCAGATCAATCCCCTTGCGTTTGATCAATGAGCCAACGGTTGCGATGATCATATCCCCCGGTGGCAAGCCCAGCATGCCGACGACCGGCCAGTGAGCACCGCCATTCAGGCGAGCGGCATCCACCCCGTTGGGTACCCGGATCAACCGATCGGCCGCGCAGCCATCCTGGCGCCAACCGGTCAACACCGGCTCGCTCACCCCGATCAGCACGCTTGCCTGATGAACCCGCAGGCTGAACCTGTCTCTTGGCTGGTAACGGGCATGGAGGTGGCACACCAGCGGTACCTGCAACGCCCGACAGACCCCCGCCAGCCACTGACAAGGGGCCGCGCTGTTGGCGTGCACCAGCCCAATCTGCCGCTCGGTGATGAGATCTCTGGCTCGCCGGGAGAGGCGCCGATGGGCCGCAAGATCAAAACGTGGCGCCTGCCATCCCAGCAGCAGGCTGAACGGCTCGACCATGGTTTCTACCCCGAGGGTGGCCGCCTCTGCCGCCAGCATCGGGCTATTGCACCAGAGCAGGGGCGTAAAGCGGCTGCGATCGAGGTGGGCCAGCAGATCCAGCAGGCAGCGTTCGCTGCCACGGATCCAGTCCTCTCCGTAGTGAACCAGCAAAACAGGGGTTGCGTTCATCCTCTTGCTCCCTTTGGTGGCACTGCCGGCAACCGGGTTGCCTCCTGATGATCCTCTGCGGTGGCCTTCACCTCTGTGGCCGCCTGCTGCACGTACTTGATGGCGGCGACGGCCAGCGCCAACTCCAGATAGATGGGCCAGGTAAACCCCTGGGTCAGGAAGGATCCCGAAATCACAAACCCCACCATGCTGGCCATCACCCCCTGCATCGCCGTGATCACTGCAGGAGGCATGCCAGCAAGCTGGCAACGCCAGCAACTGCGCAGGGTAACCGTCACCATGCCGATAAACAGCGCCAGCCCGACAAAACCGGTTTCAGCCAGCACCCCGAACCAGGTGGAGTGCACCGCATGATTGAGTCCATCCCAATGGGGGCTGTAGAAGAAGTAGTTGTAATAGAAATTGGACAAGCCCACCCCCACCAGCGGATGGCCCAACGCCATGCCCCAGGCCGCTTGCCAGGCGTAGATCCGCCCCATGGCCGAGGCATCGACCCCGCTCTCGGCGGCACCGCCAGATGCCCGGTCGCTGATCCCGGCAGCGGCAAACAGCACCACCAGCGCGACCATCCCCAGCGAGATCAACAGGGTTTTCGACTTCACCCGCTGCCAGGCAAACAGGCCACCAACGGCGCAGATACCCAGCAACCCCCCCCGGCTCTGGGTGGCGATAATGGCGGCGGCGGTCAGCGCAAAGCCGAGCCCCCCCAGCAAACGCCCCCCCACCCCATTGCCCTGATTGAGCAGCAAGCTCAGCGAAAAACCGGCAGGAAAGAGCAGCACCAGCGCCAGATCGTTGGGATCCCCCAGCACAGAGCCCAGCTCGCGCCCTATGGTCACCCGGGTCCCCTCCACCAGCCCGATCCCGCTCGCCTTGTTGTAGAGGGCCACCAGCGCCACCAGACAGCCCGCTACCACGAAGGTACGCACCGCCAGCGCAAAATCCCCCGGAGTGCGCACCAGCCAGGCGGTCGCCAGGGTCATCAGATAGATCTTGCTGTAACTGCCGGTCCAGGTGGCGATCGCCTCGCCCCGGTTGCTGGCAAACAGCACACCGATGGAGACCATCACAAAGAAGGCCGTCAGCCAGCTCAGGGCTGGACTCCAGTAGGGCTTGATCCGGCCGGTCAACAAAATGTGCCAGACCAGCGCGCCGATGGCGGCCAGCGAGAAGAGCAGCGGGATCTTGAGGGGATAGAGCTGTGGGAACACCTCATGCAGCCGAAAGAAGGAGAAGGTGACAAACCCCAGCACCATCAAGAAGGGCCAGCGCAGGGCAAACCAGATGGCGGGAATGGCAAGACCGAGCACCGGTAGCAGCAAGGGATGGGGCAGCCGCCACCAGAGCAGGGCCAGCACCAGACAGATGGCGCTTGCCCAGATGGCCGGCGTTAGACGAGCCATGATCCTGCCCACCATTGGCCGAGCCAGACCATCGCCAGCGCCCCAAGCGAACTGGCCCAGAGGGTCGAGAGGCGATACGGCAGCGGCAGCAACCGCTGGCTCACCAGATAAAAGGCCAGCGCCCGCACCAGATAGACCAGCAGCAGAGTCCAGATCACCCCGGCAACCCCGAAGGGGGGAATGGCGAGCAGAAAGCCTGCGACCCCAAGAGCGCTGCAGCCCAGATTGATCACCATCTGGGCATTGCTCTTCTCGCCGCTAAAGCAGCCGACATTGAGCAAGTCCGAAACATTGCGCACCGCCATCCCCAGCACCAGCAGCGGAATATAGGCGATCGCCCCGTGATAGCTCTCCGGGGTCAGCCAGCGAATGAGCAAGGGGGCAGTGAGCCCAACAATCCCCGCGGTGACAAACCCCAGTACCGACCCCATCACGCTGTAGTGGGCATTGAGTCGCAGTCCATCCGGCTCGCGCAGCAGCATGAAACGGCGGGGATACCACCAGAGGGCAAAGGGTTGCAGCAACAGCCCCACCGCCAGCGCCAACTTGCCCGCCACCGCGTAGTAGGCGAGCAGCGCCTCACCCACCACATCGGCCAGCAGCCAGCGATCCAGTCCGCTCAGGGCAAAACCTGCCAGCCCGCTCACCACCAGGGGCAATCCATAGCGCAGCAGCGGCCGATAGTGCTGCCAGTCAAAGCGGATCCCGCTATCTCGCCACTGCCAGAGGCTCAGCAGCAGCGCCAGTGCGACGCAGGTCAGGGTGCCGGAGGCCAGCACCCCGCTCACGCCCCAGCCGAGCCAGAGCCACCAGCCGGTCAGCAGGGACTGGATCACCGCCTTGCCTGCAGTCGCTACGAAAAAGAGCCGCGCCTGATTGCGCATCCGCAGCCATGCCAGTGGCACGCCGATCACCCCTTCAAACGGCAGGGCGCAGAGCACCCAGCGCACATCCGCAAGGCGGGTTTCCACCGGCAGCCAGGCTTGCACCAGAGGTGCCAGCAGCCAGAGCAGCACCAGACTGGCCAGGGCGATCAACCAGACCAAACCAAACATGCGGGCCACCACCTGCTGGCGCTCCTGCTCATCTTTCGCCAATCCGGCAAAGCGGTAGAGGGCATCCACCAGCCCGAAGCCGAGAATGAGGGAGCCCAGATTGATGAGGGTCAACAGCACCTCCAGCTGGCCGTATTCACGAGGCAGCAGCTGATGGGTCAGCACCGGCAGCATCAGCAGGGAGATCCCCTTCATCAGGAGCAAGCCGCCGGCGTAATAGAGCATGGCAATCTGGTTCACACCAAGTTTCATAGGGCCTCCCAGCCACCCGAAGCATCCTGCTCCGGGTCAGCTACCGCTAATGCAAAGCCCACGCCACTCACTCCCGCCCTGAAGCGATAGCCCCTCTGTGCGGCTTAACCGGCCTGAACAAGCCCAGAATGAGACTGGCATTTGCGTTTTGCACAACGCTGGCTGCAAATTGCACCGACCGGCGCAATCTGCCCCTCCTCTTAGCCCCATTTGGCCCGATCACGCTGGGGTCGTCCTGTTGGCCCGATCCCTGCTTTCTGCTTAGCGAGCAACGGACTGCACCAGAGGGAGAGGTCGCCATGAACACCATCAACCTGCACCGGATGAAAAGCTGGGCCAAACAGGGGGAAACGCCACTGGCTCGCCGGGTATGGCGACTGGCCAAAAGTGCCCGCCACTGGTCATGCCCAGTGATCCCTCCCCTGCATCGGCTGCTTTATCGGCTCTATCTGCTGGGCAGCAACGCGCTGGCGACCCTGACCCGCACCCTTTGGTGGACCCCCTTGTTTCAATCTCGCCTCACGGCCCCCGCCCCACGCCTCTACCTCTATGGCGGCATCCCCTATATCAGCGGTCCGGTCACCATCGAGATCGGTGCCGACTGCCGCCTCAGCGCCGCCATGACCATCAGCGGCCGGGCATCGAGCCAGACACCACGGCTGGTGATTGGCCGCAATGTCGGGATTGGCTGGCAAACCACCCTGGCGGTGGGTAGCAAGATAGTGCTGGGGGATAACGTGAGAATTGCTGGCCGTGCCTTTCTGGCGGGCTACCCGGGGCACCCGGTCAATGCCCGCGATCGCGCCCTTGGCAAACCGGATCGCGATGAACAGGTGGGAGCCATTGTGCTGGAGCAGGATGTCTGGCTCGGCACCGGGGTGATGGTGATGGCCGGCGTCACCATAGGCGCAGGCACTATTGTCGCCGCAGGCAGCGTCGTCACCCGGGACCTGCCCGCCGGTGTGCTGGCAGCGGGGGTACCGGCCACCGTACTGCGCCCCTTGCAACCACAGGATCACAGCGACCCCGCACACGCTTCGGAGACCTTTTCATGAAACCACACTCACTGCCGCAACTGGTGGTGCTGGGCGAGGATTGGGGCCAGCACCCCTCCAGCACCCAACACCTGATCAAGCGTCTGTTGCCCGATTATCAGGTGCTCTGGGTCAACTCCATCGGCATGCGCTGTCCCCGCTTTACCCTTCATGATCTCACCCGCATCGTCCGCAAACTGGGGGCGGTGCTGCGCGGCGCGCGCCATGCTGGCGGCCAGTCGGTTGCGCCATCAGAGGTCAGCAGCCCCCGGGTTCTGCCGCCGCTCGCCTTACCGCTGCCGGGCAGTCGGCTGGCGGGCAAGATCAATGGCCACTGGCTGGCGGCGCAGATCCGGCGCCAGTTGCCCGAGCTGGATCGCCCCTTGCTTTGGATCTCCCTGCCCAGCGCCGTCGATCTGATTGGCAAGCTGGATGAGCGGGCGGTGATCTACTACTGCGGCGATGACTTCTCGGCGCTGGCTGGGGTGGATCATCAGGCTATCGCTCACTGCGAGGCCCGACTGGTGGAAAAAGCGGACCTCATTCTGGCCGCCAGCCCCGCGTTGGCCAGCCGCTTCCCCCCCCATAAAACCCGGCTCCTCAGCCACGGCGTGGATCTCGAACTGTTTATGCCCCCCAGAGAGCGGCCAGCGGATCTCCCCTCCGGCCGCCCCATTGCCGGATTTTACGGCAGCCTGAGCGACTGGATTGATATCCCCCTGCTGGCAGAGACGGCCGCCGCCCTGCCCCATTGGGATCTGGTGCTGATTGGCCCGGTCCAGACCGATATCTCCCCCCTCAAGGGGCTCCCCAATATCCATCTGCTGGGGCCCCGTCCCCATCACACGCTGGCGGCCTATGCCCAGCACTGGCAGGTGAGTCTGCTGCCCTTTGTCGACAACGCCCAGATCCGTGCCTGCAATCCATTGAAATTGCGCGAGTATCTGGCCGCAGGGCGACCCATCGTCAGCACCGATTTTCCGGCCCTCGATGGCTATCGGGATCAGATCCAGCTCCCCCACGATGGGGAGAGCCTGGCCCAGGCCATCAATCGGGCCGCCTTTGATCAATCCAATCCGGGCTGGTTTCAGGAGAGTGGCTGGGAGGGGCTCACCCGCAGCGAAGGGCGCCACACGCGCCAACAGCAGGTGGCCCTGCAAAGCTGGGATCACAAGGCTGCCGAGCTGAATAACTGGTTGAAGGGGCTGCCCGGATGAGCAGAGGGCTTTGGCTGGTTATCCTGCTCTGCGCCAATGCAGCGATGGGCGCTACCCGGCTGGAGGGGCAGACCCCGCTGCCCCTGACAGGCAACCAGACACCCCAACGGCTCGATCTGAGCACCCACAGATGGCCAATAGGCAGCGATGATGAACTGGTGATCGAGGGCCATAACCCCAGCGCCCGCCCGCAAACCCTGATCCTGCGTATCGACGACGAGGCCTCGGTCAACTACCGCAGCCGGGTCAATCTGGAGCGGATTGTCGCCCCCGGCCCCTTCACCCAGCGCTTTGCCTTGAGCGAGTGGCGCACCAGCCAACCCAGAGCACTGGCGCTGGACAAACTCACCAAGCTCTATCTCTTTATGGCCGATAACGCCCCCTCGCTGACCATCCACCGCTGGTACTGGGAGCCCGGTCTGACTCTGCCTGCGGGCACCATTGCGCTGGATCTGGGGGCGGCGGCTGCGCCCCGCTTTACCGGCTTTGAGGCCCTGAGCCCGGGGGATCCCCGGCTGATTGGCCATCCCACCCCCATCTTGCGCCCCTCCGGTGATGCCCTTGTGCGCGATGGACTGCGCAATCTGGATGGCGTACGGTTGGAGGTCGCCAAGGGGCGCTACCAGCTCACCCTCTGGCTGGATGACCCCGGCGAGTGGGAGTACCTGCCCCACCCCTTCGAGCGCAGCGTGCTGGTCAATGGCGAGCCCATCTGGGCCGAGCAGTGGCAACCGCAGGAGTGGCTAACGCAGCGCTATCTGGCGGGACAATCGCGCGAGGCACTGCCAAATCCGGATCCCTGGCAGCTGTTCGGGGCACGACAGGGCGGCCCGGTTCATGTCACCCTGAACCACCCCGGCGGCCCACTCACTATCACACTGGTGGGCCACTCACCGGATGCCAAATACCTGGCGGGGCTACTGCTTGCCCCCTATCCGGCCAGCACCCGCAAAGAGGCTCTCCCGAATAGTGGAAAAGATCTCGCCGTATTGGCCGACGCTACCGCAAGCGTGCTGACCAAGCAGCGCCAGTTGTTTGTGGAAAAGTGGACTCTGGCCCCCTATTCCCCAACCCCAGCCCCAGCTTCGCAGCAGCTGAGCCTCACGCCGATTACGGATGCCGCACCAACCCTGCAGATCGCCCCGCTATCTGCGGCCGATGCGTTGCAGCAGGCTTCGCAACCCGTGCTGGCCGCCCGTGGCAGCCAGCTGTTGCTGGAGTTTGCCATCCACACCGCCACCGACGATCCGGCCCCCTTGCTGGTGATCCAGCCCCCCGAGCAGGCAGGATCGCCGCTGGCGCTGACCCCCTATTACGGCAAGTGGCATCTGGTTCGCCCGCAGGCGAGCGGCACCCTGCTGGCTCCCTCGGATCAGGAGCTGGTCGAGGGGATCGCCGGACTCACCCTGCTGGCAGGCGTGCCCCGGCGTCTGGTGCTGCAAATGACCGTCCCACGCGATGCGCCGGCGGGGCGCTATCTGGGCAATATTCAGCTGCTGAGCCAACAGCAACTGGTGCAGCTGCCACTGACTATCGAGGTGCTGCCACTGACCCTGCCCGCGGCCAACAAGCCGGTCGGCATCTATGTCGAAGCGCCCCCCTATCTCAACTGGCTGAGCCCCAATCCCGAGGCGTTAAAAGAGCAGCTCGCCGCAGCCAGTCGCTGCGATCTGGCGCGGCTCGCCAAACTCGGGATCAGCGGCCTCTCGCCCGCCCTGCCACAAGATGAAGCAGGGATGCGGGAGATCATGGGAGAGGCGGCCGGGCTCGGCTTTGTGCCGCCCCTGCTGGCCTATACCCCGCTCAAACGCTGGGGGGGCGACCCTGCCCGCCAGCTCGAACAGTGGCAGGCGCGGCAACAGGCGCTGACCGCCAACGGCTTGCCACCGCTGGCATGGAGCCTGTTTGATGAGCCGGATCTCGCCACCCTGCCCGCCATCACCACCCTGGCGCGGGAGATGAAACGGCGGGATCCGGCGGTGATCCGCGCGGGCCACTTCAATCATCCGGGTCAGGTTGGTCTGCTGGCAGAGGTGGAGATTGCCCTGATCAACGCAGGCTTTGGCGCCGACAAGGCCGATGTGGCGCGGGTACGCCGGCACAAGGTCACCCCCTGGTTTTACAATCTGGGCACCCCGAGAGCCGCCGGGTTCTATCTGTGGCAAAGCGGCGCCGAGGGCTATTTGCAGTGGCATGGCCGCATGCCCACCGCCCTGCCCTATGACCCCACCGATGGGCGGGAGAGCGACTTTATGCTGCTCGGCCCGCAAGCCTGCGAGGCGCACCGCCTCTCCCACGATCTGTTGCTGTTGCAGCAAGCCATCGAGGATCTGCGCTGGCTCGCCTGGCTGGAGCAGGAGGCCCGCTATCAGGTGGAGGCCGCCTTGCTACTGGAACGCCTGCGCGATCAGCTGCCGACCCGCTGGCAGGTGGCAGAGCAACTGCCCTCTGCCGCCTGGATCCAGTGGCGCCGCGAGATTGAACAACTGGCCAAGGGATTGAAAACATTGCAAACTGGTGCCAACTCATCCTCCTGAAGTGACTGCGTATGGCCAACCAGACTCCCCGCTCCACAGCCAAAGACAGCGCCCTGTGCCGCCTGTTGCCTCTGATGCTGCCGCTGCTGCTCCTCACCGGTTGCGCCCGTCAGGAGCCGGTCAATGAGACCCTGCCGATCCTCAACCAGTTGCGGGAACAGCAAATGGCCGAACAGCCCCAGCTGCAACTGCAGTACCAGCAAGCGGAGACACAACTGCCAGCGGATCAGGAGCAGCTGCTGCATCAGTTTTTAGGCCGCAAGGATCCGGCCCGGATTGCGCTGGTAAGCGGCCCCGGGCTGCAAACCGACATGCTGGAGAGTGCGCGGATAGCGAGCGTGCGGCTGACCGCACTCACCCGCTTGCTGGGAGCTCGCGCCATTGAACTGGAGCCCCGCTATGACCCCATGCTGGCCCCCAATACCTTGCTGATCCGCATTCTGCCAAACGGTGAATCGGGGTCGGTCACCCCAGCGGCGGCGCAATAAGGCCGAGGCAGGTGGTCGGCAAGGCCACCCGATAGAGGGGATAAGGGGTCAGCCCCCACAACTTGCGCCAACCCTGGGTAAGACGGTACGAGAGCAGCGGCGGGCTCTGGTGCAACTCGCCTAAAAACATCACCCCCTGACTCATCCCTTCACTCGCCAGCGTCACTGACATCGCCTCCCGATCAGGCGCAACCAGCATGGCCTGCAGCAGGCCGTCACAGCGGGGATGGGCCAGCTGATAGCTGACATAGGTGCCGCCCAATACTGGCGTAGCCACCCGCAAGCGCCATCCCAACTGGACCAGCTCCATTAGCATGGGCTTGGCCCCCTCGTTAACTGCCCGGTTCTGATAACGCCAGCCCATGGCGGCAGCACTGAGCAGCGCCACCAGCAACAGCAACAGATATCCCCTAGATAGACGCATCACGGCGCCCCCGGATAAAGAGAATGGTCATCACCAGCAACATGATGGCCCACTGGTAGAGCTGGGCCAGCGAGCCGGTATGCAGCCAGCCATACCAGCGCAGATCCAGGCTCATCAGCACCAGCCGCAGCTGATTGGCCCCGATATAGAGCAGGCAAACCAGCAGCAACATGGGCCACTGCCGGTAGAGGGGGCGCTCCCGCGCCAGCCAGCAGCAGGAGACCAGCCAGGAGAGCACCACCAGATAGAGTTGAGAAAACGAGGAGCACCCCTTGAGCACAATCAGGGCATGGCCCCCCAACCGCTCGATGCGATTGCCATCAAGGCGAGTCTCCCAGCCCAGCAGCTGCAACCACTGGCCCACCCCCCAGGCATCGAGCGCCAGCACAGGGCCGGAGAGCAGGGCAAACACCTGCTGCCCCCACAACACCGCCACGGTAAAGGCGAGCACAATCTGCAACACCGCCCGCTCATCGCCACTCTGATGACGGCGCCATAGCGAGGCCACCAGCAGCAGACAGGCCAGCGCCTTGCAACTGGCACTGGGGATCAGGATCAGCAGGATAAAGAGGGCGAGCACCAGCGGATGCGGGCGCCAGCTCGGTGCAACCCGCGATGCAATTTGCCACCAGATAGCAATCAGCAACACCACCAGCAGGTTGAAGTGGCCCATATTGAGCCACACCATGCCCCACTGATTGGCCAAACCAAGTAGCAGCCAGTTGGGTGCCCACTGCCAGGGACGGATCTCCATCGCAACTCCTGCCGGTTATCAGCGCTTTTGAGTGCTGTCGCAAGTTCCATGCCTGCCCAGCCTCACCCGGATCAAGCCAAGTCAGAGGATGCAACAAAGCTGGCACGCTTTATTCATTCCCCCTGCTGGCACTAGCGCCAGGGAGAAGGAGTGAGCAATGAAACTCAAACCGTTGGCAGGGCTGCTGGGGATGTGGTTGGTAACCTCCCCCGCATACGCCTTGACCGAAGTCGATACCGAACTGCAACTGCTGATGGATGTGTCGGGCAGCGTCAGTTCATCGGAATTCAATTTGCAGTTACAGGGCTATGTGGACGCCTTTTACAGTCAGGATGTACAAAGCGCCATCCTCGACACCAGTGGCGACAGGCTGGGGTCCATTGCGGTACAGATGGTAATGTGGAGCGGCTCGACCCAGCAGAGCGTGATGACCGACTGGTTCCACCTCTACGACATGACCTCCATCAACAACTTCGCCGCCACCCTGGATGCCCTGGTGCGCCCCTATGCGGGGATGACGGCCCCCGGTTCAGCCATGGCCTTTGGTGCCCAGCAGTTTGATACCAACAACTACACCGCCGCCCGCCAGGTGATGGATGTGTCGGGTGACGGTATCCAGAACAACGGGCTGGATACCTCTACCGTGCGGGATCAACTGCTCGCCTCCGGCATCGACACCATCAACGGCATCACCATCGGCCAGGACTATGCCGATGGCGTACTGCAAGAGTGGTATGTGGAGAACGTGGCGGGCGGTCAGGATGCTTTTGTCATCAACGCCACCACCTTCGCCGACTTTGGCAATGCGCTGGAGCTCAAACTGGCGGCCGAAATTGAGGGGGGCATTATTCCGGAAGGGGCACTGGCCGCCCCCATCGAGGAGATCCCGCTGGCCGCCCAGCTGCTGCTCGGGATGCCGCTACTGCTGGCCTGGCGCTATCAGCGCCGTAATCAGGGACGCCTGCAGCCCGCCAACGGGCAACAATTGCCAGCTATCGGCTAGTAAATCACCCCGTGTGTCGCGATTAGGGAGCTATGGCTCCCTGATTTTTTGGGGCGACGATGACCTGAATACAGCGCGAAAAGGCTAGTCGCCCTGACGAAATTCGCCCGATTGACCAATATGCCAAGTCTGACCATATGGATGATGCGCCGCTTGTTCTTCTGAGGGCAACAACGATAACGCCCCCAAAGTTGATGCAATAAGTTCATTCTTGCCCAGCGCCTGGCGTAGAGAGAGCGCCTCTGACAGCACGGCGCGAGCATTATCATAGGCGCCGGTCTGTACGAGAGCCTTGCCAAGATGATGCAGTGCGAAATGCCGCATAAAGGATTTTGGTTGCAACCGACAAACTACTTGGGTGGCCAAACTGACAGCTTCGTCCAAACGGTCGAGCCGCTGCAAAACCTGCACCAGGCGTAGTTCTGAGCTAACGCGAGCAGCATCGTCCTCTGAAACCATCTGCGCGGAGATCACCTCTCGGAGAATGGCTTCTGCCTGCGCGGCTCGTCCCACACATAGCAACATAAAGGCGGCAGCGCTCCGAGCTCTTGAAGCATCTTGTGATAATGCAGCACAGGGATGTAGGTCAAGGGACTGATTGGCAACAGCCAGCATAGCTATTGGGTCTACCGCGTTGGGGAGCAGAAAGGGAGCGCACAAGCGGTATTCCGTACCGGTGCCTGCGATGCAAAACGTGTAGTCATCAGTGAGCGCCATGGGTTGATTCATCAATCCTCACGTTTGAAATAAGCTGCCTTGCAACATTCGATACTTGCAGCAAGCAAGGGCTGTAGGTTCGATTAGCGCAGCGTAATCGGACATTCGCGGTCTTTCTACAATATTTCTCTTTAACTCACCAAAAACTTCCCAGATTACCACTTCGCCCCACCAAAAAACTTACTCTCGAACTGGCACCGGCCGTGACGTTATTTCCGCATTGACATGAAATTTCACCGCGATCGTCCAATTACGCCTACCGGCTAATCGAACCTACGAGCTAACGCCGCACTTTGCGGCAAGTTTGGATCACAGCGGTAAACTTGTTCGACAGCAGCGACTTGTTAGTTTTCTTCAATGAGCAGGTATCCCCATAGATGCTCTCCGAAAAGCGACTTATCTCCCTGAGGATATAAATGTACATATAGGTACCTTTCGGTAGAATCAAACCCTGAAACTATACTAGTTACGCTATAGTAGAAGTTCTCTTCAACAACACCTACTTGAGCAGACTCTTTTGAAGGATTTTGGAATACCGGCTTTCCGACATATATCGGAGGTGCAGGTATAGATTTTTCGGTTTTGGGATACCTTCGGCTTGCATCCTGTTCCTGTTTTTTTAATAAAAAGTCAATAATGAGATCTAGGCAGTAGTTAAAGTTTTCCCTGTTTAGCTCATTCGCGGCAAAAGTAGGTGAATACTCAAAATGCCATGCATTTGTTTCTGTTCTAACTACTTCTGGTGTTAGCCTTCGAAAATTCTCGATGTCAACCGTACTTACACCAAGCTCCATGCAGTCTGTCTTTAATTGTTCGTGATTGATTTGCACATAGTCAACAGGCTTTCTTACATTTTTTTCCACCCATTGTTTGTTCCTTGTCCAATGGTGAGCCTTCATCCCTTCCGACGACCCAAAGCTGAGAATGCCCAAAAGCCCTCTTTCATTCTCATCTCGTTCTCTAAAAGAGTAAATGCAATACTGGTATTCGTAAGCGATAAAAAATGCCTTCCGAAGCCCAATTAGTGCGTCTAAAAAACGTTCCTGCTCGGAAAGTGATATAGACTCTCTTATTAGGTTTTTTACTTCTCCGTCTTTTAATATGTCTGTAAGAAATATTTCGCTTAACTTTGAACCAACTACGGCTTCCAACAAAGTATCAACAAATTGTTTTGCGACGAAAAAATAATTTACGACTGATGCTGGCTCGGCTAGCTGCCCGTAGTGCTTAGATATTACCCTTTGTTTATTTAGCGCTTTAATCGTCCCAGATTTTACTATAGGAACTTTTCTTTTTTTGAGCTCACCTAGTAACTCATCAAAAGACTTAGACTCGAGTGCTCTTTGCTCTTCGACATCTAGCTCATCTAGAGCAGCCAAAATAACGAGCTCGACAAAATCTTGCAAAAGAATTATTCCAGCAGTGCAAGCATGCTTATCACCTGAATTAACTAAATATTTGGTTTCGCCATAAATTGATTTGGCGACCATTAAAGTATTTAGTGTTGAAGGCTTCATTTCTCACCTGTTTAAAAGCTAACTCCCGTATTTTCGGCTGGTTTGGTGCTCAGCGGCAAACCAGTCCGGCAACATGTGCTTTTTAGCTACTTTTGAATATTATGGCTAAAGCCGCAACTGCTAATGATGCGGCTGCAGTAAGCCACGGGCCAAAGACAGCTATTTTATTACTTCTTTCTTCCGCTGCTTTTGCTATTACAAAATCAAGCAGTTTATTCAGATATTCCGACTCCAACGGCGGCCTTTTTGATTCTTCATCATCAGTGTCAGTATCCTCTAACCATTGTCTTGCATGGCGTATTTGCAAACTGTAGTAATTTTCGCTGGTCTTTTTGTTGATTCTTTTTCCTTTCCGAAACAAACCCTTAAAGCTTTCAAGAACAGTAATAATCTCATCTTTATCAATAGAAATTGCTTTAGATATGTTCGTAGGGCTTCTAGCAGACCAATCAGTCATTGCAAGGTGTGTCACCAATGCTATTAGCGTTTCTTGATGCTCCGAATATTTTGGATTTTGGCTCATAATTTCCTTTTACAGCTAACAGTAATTAGATGGAAAGATCTATTAGTATGTTGATAACGCCATCCTTCTAACTCCACCACACTCTTCATAACAACCAATAAATCATTTAAAAATCAATTCATTAACAACCAACGCCAGATTTATAAATGTATTATCAACGTCTTACGTCGGCTCCACTTGTACCACTGGGTAAAACTACCGTCAAGAAACGTAAGCAGAAAATGAAGCCTATATCCTCTTTTATTGGCTTGCCGCGATGTTTACTCCGCCATCCGTACAATATAAAAAAGGCCTTATCACAAGGCCTTTTCAGATATATCCAGATTCCGGCTGTCAGCCCGTTTTTACGGCAATCACCCCGGCTCTGGTGACAAGGGCAGCACCTGCCCATCCAGCGCATGATCACTATTGGATGGATAGTCCGGCATCGGCTCGCAGTAGGGAATGCGGCTTAGCACCGGCGCCTTGACCAGGGCGGCCAGTTGATCGGAGCGGCGCAGGCTGGCATCCGCCAGTTCGGCCACCAGCGCCAGACCGCAGCCGAGCCCCAGCCCGCCAACAATGCCCGCCAACAGGAACAGCCAGAGCGGGTAGTTGCTCGGCTTGCTGGGGGCAAAGGGTTTGTCGATCACCTTGATCCGCTCCCCCTGCTCGAAGTTGCCCAGATCGCCGGTCACCTTGGCCTTCTCATAGCGCAGCAGCAAATCCTGATAGAGGGTGCGCTTGACCGCCAGATCCCGCTCCAGCTCGGCGAGCTGGCGCTCGGTATCTCCCTGGGAGTCGACCACCTTGTCCAGCCCATCCAGCTGGCTCTTCAGGCCGGCGGCGTTTTGCTCCGCCTCCGTCAGCTGCGTTTGGGCCAACTGCCACTCGGGCCCGCGGGCCATATCCGGCTGGGATTTGAGCTGCTCGAACTCCTGCTGCAACTGGTCAATCTGATAGCGCAGACTCTGCACCTTGCTGTGCTCGTCGCTGTAGCGGGCCCGCAGCAACACCAGCTCGGTGCGCATCAGCTGCAGCTTCTCATCCAGTTGGCGGGCCAGCTGGCTCTCCTGCCCCAGCGATAGCTGATCGACCCGGGCCTTGGCCTGCTGCAGGGTGATCAGGCTCTCGGCATAGCGCTCCTGCAAACCATAGAGACGGGCGACGTTGGTACTCTGCTGCTGGGGCAAGGCGCTGGCATGCTCCCGTTTGAAGTCGGCGAGCAGCTGCTCGGCCGCTTGCAGTTCGCTGCGGCGGCTGTCGAGCTGGCTTTGCAGGAAACGTTCGGACGATTCCGCCGACTGGCGCCCCTTGCTGAGCAGGTTGAAGAAAAAGCGCCGTGAAATGGCTTCGAGCAAACCGGCGCTGTTGGCCGCCGAATCCGCTTTGACCTTTATCTCGATCACCTCATCGCCAATCAACCGCAGCGAGACGGCACTCGAGAGCCAGTCCATGATGGCATCGCGCTGGGCTGGCGGGGTCTCGTCATTGACCAGACCGCGATCCCGCGCCACTCCATCGAGCACATAGCGGCTGCGCAGCAGGGCTTCGAGCACCGCAAAGCGATCCTTGAGACTCTCCTGAGTGATCAGATCCTTGAGGGTCGGTGTCTGGTTGGCATCTTGCGGCACCATAAAGGTGGTGCGGCTCTCATACTCCTTGGGGGTGAGCAGGCCGATTGTCACGCCCACCAGCGGCATCACCAGCACCGGGATCACCAGCAGATAGCGACGGCGCCAGGCGGCAAAGAGAATGATGTAGAGGTTGTAATAGAACTGGACAGGCATGGCATCACTCCCTGAGAAAAGTCCTCCCCCCGCACGATGCAAAGGCAGTGCCACCAGAGGTGGCTGATCGCCTCTGTGGGCAGATCGCAAGAGTGGTACAAGATTCGCATTCTCCCGCTATCCGGGGTGTCACCCCTTCCCTTGCCGGAGCGCGAACCATGTTGTCATCAACCCCGTCGCACAGACCCCATCCCCGCAGGAGCGCCAGCGCCCAGCCCGTCGTTCAGTCTGTCGTGCAACCTGTCGTGCAAATAGTGCAGCACCTGCAGCCCGGCGGGCTGGAGACCATGGTGCTCAACCTCACTCAGGCAAGCCCCGCCGGGCAGCCAGTGCATATCATCTCCCTCGAAGGGCGCAAAGGGGATGTGTTAAGGGCATGGCCCGCCCTGCGTCCCTTTGCTGGCAATATTCACTGTCTGGAAAAGCCCGCGGGCTGGTCGCTGGCGACCCTCTGGCGGCTCACCCGACTGCTGCGCCAACTCAAGCCCGTCGCGGTACATACCCACCATCTGGGGCCCATGCTCTATGGCGGTCTGGCCAGTCGGCTGGCCCGGGTGCCCACCCTGGTACACACAGAGCACGATGCCTGGTATCTCGATGATCCCCATCAGCGCACGCTGGCCCTGTGGGGGCTGCGCGCCTTCAACCCCATTCTGGTGGCCGATGCCACGCCGGTGGCCAACCAGCTGCTGGCCAAGCTGGGCCAGCTGTCGCCAACCGTGATCCCCAACGGCATCGATGAGCAGCGTTTTACCCCGGGCGCCGCCGCCCTCGCCCGTCAGCAGATGGGGCTGCCACAAGGGGTCAAGTTGATTGGCTGCGCCGCCCGCCTTGAGTCGGTCAAGGGTCACACCTTGCTGCTGGAGGCGATCCGCACCCTGCCGCAGGAGGTGCATCTTGCGTTGGCAGGTGTCGGCAGTTTGCAAAATGCGTTGCAACAACAGTGTCAGCAACTGGGGATCGCCCATCGGGTCCATTTTCTCGGGCTGGTCGAAAACATGCCGCGCTTCTATCAGGGACTGGATCTCTTCTGCCTCCCCTCGCTGGCGGAGGGGATGCCGCTCTGCGTGCTGGAAGCACAGGCCTGCGGGGTACCGGTGGTGATGAGCGATGTGGGGGCGGCCAGAGAGATCGTCTGCCAGGCCAGCGGCCATATCCTGTCGGAGCGGGATCCCGGCCGCCTTGCCCAGCTTCTGGCACAAGGGTTGCTGCACTGCCATAGCCTGCGTGCCGTCACCCGTGAGTTTGTGTGCCAGCAAAGCAGCTTGAGCCGGATGGCTCAGGCCTATCAGCAGCTCTACAGCCGCTGATCAAGCGACCCGATGACCAGAGGAGCATCCCATGGAGTGGATCATGATCGTATTCTGGCTGTGCGCTGTACTGGTGGTCTACCACCATGTCGGCTATCCCCTGCTGCTCAAATTCGGTGGTCGGCAGGCGCGCAAGGTAGCCAATCCACCCCGCCCTCTGGATCGAGGGTTCAAAACAGACGCCACCGATGAGGCGCTGCCGACCATCACCCTGCTGATGCCGGTTTATAACGAGGCGGCGACCATCGCGGCCAAGCTGCAAAACCTCGCCAGCCTCGATTACCCCGCCGACAAGCTGTGGGTGCATGTGCATTTCGATGGCTGCAGCGACAACAGCTACCCCATTGCGCTGAGCCAGCTCGGTGATCCCGCCCTGCAGCAGTTGCAGATCAGGCTGTTTGATCACCCCCGCAATCGCGGCAAGGTTGCCGTGCTCAACGAGGCCATGACCCGGGTGCACAGCGATCTGGTGGCCCTCACCGATGTCTCGGCCCTGCTGCCCATCGACAGCCTGCTGCTGGCGGTCGCCCATTTTGCCGATCCCAAGGTAGGGGTGGTCGGGGAAGCATACCGCTTCTGGCAACCGGGCTCACAGGGCGAGGAGAGTTACTGGCACTATCAAAGCCAGATCAAGCTCTGCGAATCGGCCCTTGGCGGCATGCTGGGGGCTCACGGGGCCTTTTACATGATGCGCCGGGAGTGCCTCACCCCGCTGGCTGCCGATACCATCAACGACGATTTCATCCTGCCGATGCAGGCCATCGCCAAGGGGTATCGGGCTGTCTACGACAATCGCTGCGCCGCACTGGAGCTGGAAGTTTCCAATGCCGCGCTGGAGGCGACACGGCGCAAGCGGATCGGGGCAGGCAACACCCAGCAGCTGTTGCGGTTGCTGCCCCTGCTGCACCCCAAGTTCGGCTGGGTTGCCTTCAACTTTGCCAGTGGCAAGGGGCTGCGGGTTTTGATGCCACTCTGCCTGACCCTGCTGTGGCTCTGCGCCATCCCGCTGGCCACCCAATCCCTGCTGTTTCAACTGCTGCTGGGGCTGCAACTGCTGGGGTATCTGCTGGTCATCTTGATCCAGCTGACCCCTGTGCACCCCTGGCCCAATCTGTTTCGCAAGATCCACTATCTGGTACTCGGACACTGGTACAACGGCATGGGCACCCTGCGCTACTGCCTGCGCGCCCCCATACGTTTCATGTCACAGGAGAAAGCCGTATGACACACCCCATTCCAAGATTGACCCTGGTGGTCAAACGCAGCATGGATCTGCTCGGTGCCACTCTTGGCCTGCTGCTGACGCTGCCGCTGTGGCCGCTGATCATGTTGGCCATCCGGCTCGATAGCCCGGGGCCTGTGTTCTTTCGTCAGCTGCGGATCGGGCGCAGCCACGCCACCCATACCGAGCTCTTTTTCATGATCAAGTTTCGCACCATGCGCGCCGACGCCGAGGCGGCCACCGGGCCGGTCTGGTGTGGCAAGGGGGACAGCCGGATCACCCGCAGCGGCGACTTTCTGCGCAAAACCCGGCTCGATGAACTGCCGCAGTTTATCAATGTGCTCAAGGGGGAGATGTCGCTGATCGGCCCCCGCCCGGAGCGACCCGGGATCGCCAACCGTCTGGAAGATGCTGTGCCGTACTTTATTGAACGCACCTATGAAGTGGCCCCCGGTATTACCGGTCTGGCGCAGGTCAATCAGGGTTACGACGAGTCGCTCGATGATGTGCGCAGCAAGCTGGCGTTCGATCTGGCCTACTCGGTTGCCCTGCTCCACCCCTGGCGCTGGCTGGTGCAGGATGTGCATATCATCGGCAAGACGATCGCCATCATGGTTGGCAAGAAGGGGCGCTAATTCTGCCAATCTCAGCAACGCCTCAACCCCACCAGGCCATTGCTACTGCAATGGCCTTTTTTATGGCGCATCCTTGTGGCAAATCAACGTTGATCACCGAGAAGTCAGCGATCTGATCGCCATCATCTGGCCCCATCCATCCAAAGGCCTGATGCCTGTTTGACCAACAGCAGAAACCCAAGCGCTGCGTGATCACCGAAGCAATCCGCCCCCTGCAACCCCTAACACCTGCACATAAAAAAACGAGTAGCCAGCGGCCACTCGTTTTGACAGGTTTCTCCGTGATTCAGGCGCCGTAGACGGCCAGAATATCGGTCACTCTGTTGTTAACGCTGTACCCGCGGGCGATGGTGTTGCGGGCCGCCTGACTCATTTTGCTGCGCACCACCCCATCGCTGCGCAGCCAGTAGTTGACCAGCTCCGCCATATCCCGCACATGGCCGGGCTCCACCAGCCAGCCATTGGATTTGTGATCGATCAGGTTGACCAGGCCCCCCACCGCAAAGGTACAGACAGGTATGCCGTGAGCCATCGCCTCCAGGGCCACCAGCGGCAACCCTTCAAAGCGGGAGGTGATGCAGAGCAGGTCGATGTTGTGCCACTCATTGGCCATGTTCTGGAAACCATGAAGCTGGACGCGATCACCATACTGCTGCAACAAAGCGCTTTTCATGGGGCCATCCCCGTAGAGATGAAACGCCCCGTCCGGGCAGAAGGCGGCCAGCTGGCAGAATGCCTCCGGCCCCTTTTCCGGCGAGAGGCGGCCGACAAAGGCAATCCGGTTGCCAGTTACCGTAGCCGGCGTCGCAGGCATGGGGACGAAGTTGCTGATCACCGTGCTCGGCACAGGCAATTTGCGAGCGATGGGCTCGCTTACTGCAATACACTTCGCAAAACGCGCTGTAGTGCGATCCAGCCAGCTGTAAAACTTCAGCAACCCCTCCCCGTCATCTCCACTGTGAAAAGTCGAGACCACCGATTTACCGGTGAACCAGGCTGTCAGCCGCCCCAGCACCCCGGCCTTGTAGCCGTGGGTATGGATCAGCACAGAAGCAGGCTGGCGGGCCAGACGGCGCATAAAATCGCGGCTGTTGTGGCACACCTCGTAGGGCAAGCCCTGTTGTTTGAGCAGGGTCGTAAAGGGGGTCATGCCGTGGTTGCTCACCAGCACTATTGTGGGGCGAAATCCCCTGGCCAGCAGATCGTTGGCCAAGTGGATAATGTGAACTTCAATTCCACCGACCTGACGCGCATCGATGGCCAGCCAGATCTGCTGCATGGGTAACATAAGGCCCTCCTCCCGTGGCTCCATGCCACCTGAAATGGGGCGCTGCATAGAGCGGGCCAGTCAGGCAAAGAGGGGCAGGATCAGGCGCCGGGACAGGCGACCAGCAGGAGGGTCATGTCATCGAGGGCGGCATCATTGATGCGCTCATCAAACCAGCGGGCAATGCGATGAGCCAGTTGCTCAAGACCGGGCCCCGAGGTCAGGCAGATCGCCTTGAGCTGCGCCTCCCAGCGCTGGCGCTCTTCTGCGTCACGGCTATCGAGCAGGCCGTCGGTCCAGAACAGCAGGATCTCGCCGGGCTTGAGCTGACGCTCATTGGTCACGAAGTGGGGATCCGGGCGCAAACCGGGCAAGGGGCCGGTCACGCCGACCTGACGGATGGTGCCGGGCCCGACCAGCCAGGGCGCAGGGTGGCCCGCGCTGGCCCACTGCACCCGCCCCTCGTTGCCGAGCTCAATACAGAGGGTGGTGAGCAGGGTAGCCCCAAGGAGCGGATCACTGTGAACCGCATTGGACAAGATGGTCAGCAAACGGGCGGGGGCGCGCTCCAGATCGTGCGCCGTCAGCAAGCCGCGCAGATAACCGGCATAGGCATGGGCAAAGAACTTGGCTTCCGCGTCGTGGCCCATCACATCCCCGAGCCACAACACCCGACCCTTGACCAGCAGAAAGTCACCGCCCCCCACGGTGGCCGCGCGGGTTTGCAACGCCAGCTGGTATCCCCCTATGGAGGTGGCGGGCAATAACGGGCGCAGCGCCGAGGTCATGCGCTGATCCAGCTGCTCGCCCCATTGCGACTTGAGCTGCTGCGAGCGTTGCAGCACCCGCGAAACCGCCAGCAACAGGTCCTGCTTGGTGATGGGTTTGACCAGAAAGTCATCGATCCCCAGCGCCCCCGCCCGACTCTGGGTCCACTGATCCTGATGACCGGTCAGGAAGATAAAGGGCACCCCCTTCATCTTGGGATCCTTCATCAACTGCTGGCGCAGCCCAAAGCCATCGATCCCCTCCATCTCGATATCGGAGAGCACCAGCGCGGGGGGCTGCTTTCCAAGCGCCAGCAGGGCGGCATGGGAGTCGGCATAACTTTCAACCCGGTAGTGCTCATGGAGATAGGCGGTGAGCAAGGCACGCATCACCTTGTCATCGTCGATCACCGCGATCACCGGCAGTTGGTTGACCGGGCCCTGCTGGCGAAGGGTCACGCGATTGCGCTCACCGTCGCGAGAGAAGTGCACCTCGGCAAACAGCTGGTGCACCAGCGCCAGCCCGTATCCCCCCTCCTGCAGTTCATCGGGTAACGGCGCACTGGCAAGACCGGGTTGCGGGCCGCCATCATCCTCCAGTATCAGACTCAAGCCCGTTTCATCCTCTTTCAGCGTGAGCCAGAGCCGGGTCGCGGGAGGCGCTGTGTGTTTGACGCTATTGGTGGCCAGCTCACTGAAACAGAGCAGCCAGTTGGCTTGATCCTTTGGGGAGACCTGAAACAGGGAGAGTCCCTGCGCCAGCCGGTTGCGCAGTTCGCGCACCGCCTGCAGGGTTGCCGGAGCAGATCGCAACCAGTCATCCATATCGGGCCTCCATCAGCGGGCGATCAGATCCGGAAATTGAGCAAGGCGCTGCGCCGGCACCAGCGCTTGAGCCATTCGGTCACCCGGTTACTGGGCAGCCGGTTGAGCTCGCGCAAGATCTCGCTGGCCAGCCCCGGGTTGAGCTTGTCGTTATAGACTGCGCCAATCAGATTGGCCTCGGCACGAGTCAGTTTATCCACCGCACTTTGTACCACTGTGGTCGGGGTCACCCCCGCCAGCACCACCAGCAGCGCCCCTTCACAGGCCCCACACACCTGATCGGCCGGAATATTGCCCCGATTGAGGGCGGTGAGCGGCGAGGTATCGAAGATCACCACATCGTAATGTTCCAGCCAGCGAACCAGCAATTGGCGCAAGGTATCCTTGTTGCGAAAAGCCATCAGATCCTTGCCCGGCGCCGGGAGCAGGGACAAGGAGCGGCCAGTGGCCACCGGCTCGGGCACATCATTGGGCCCCCAGGCAACCGCCGTGGCGCGGCCGGGATGATAGAGGTTGAGATCCACCAGCAGGGTGCGCAGCCCATCCGCCTCCGAACGCCTTGCCAGCGCATCGCAGATGGAGCTCACCCCCTCTCCCCCTTCTGACGAGGTGACCGCCAGCGAGCGGATCCCCCGGGCGACCGTCGCCGCGTAGAGGGATTCGAGCTCCAGATATTGAATGGGGATGCTCATATCAAAGCGTCCCGACCAGGGCCACCACCGAGATCGTGGTCAAAATGTCGCGCATGCCATCCATGAAGATGGCCCAGTTGCTGCTTTTGCTATCAGGGATAAAGACGGTGTCCCCAGCACGCAGCACCGGCAACTGGCTAAAGTCGGGCTCTTTGGCAAAGCCGTCGAGATCGAAGCTGCGGGCCTGATCCCCCTGACCACTGGTGGCCATGTTGATCACCACAATCTTCTTGATATAGGCGCTGCTGGTCGGGCCCCCTGCCTCTGCCAGCAGATCCAGCAGGGTCATGGAGGAGTCAAAGCGGTAGCGACCGGGACGGGCAATCGCCCCCAACACCCGAATGGTGTTCTCCTTGGGCTCGTCGAGCCAGGGGCGATTCTTCTCCGGCAGATAGATGGAGTCGCCGGGCAGCACCTTGGGCAGCAAGGTTTCATCGCCGGTTTCAAAGTAGAGAGCAAGGTCGAGCTTGCTGACCCGCGCCGTGCTGCCACTGCGATGGGCGATGCGCACATTGCGCAGATCCGCCGCCGCAGTCGGGCCATCGGCGGCCGACAGGATGTCGATAAAGCCCATCTGCTCATTGAAGGCATAGCGACCTGGAGCCCCGACCTGACCGAAGATATAGATGGAGCTATCCGGTGACTGGCGCACCCACTGGGACTTGTTGTCACTGGGATCGGTGGGCAGCTCGGGGATCATGATGGTGAATCCGGCCCGGATCTTCGGCAGGCTGGCGAGCGCCCCCCCCTGATGGAGGAACTTGTCGAGATCAAACAGGGTTGGCGTGGCCTGCCCCCCTTCGGCGGTCAGGATCTGCACCTTGGCGATATCGGCCCGCTCGTTGGGGCCACCGGCGTGGGCAATCAGATCCAGCAGCGACATTTCGTCAGACCATTCATAACGCCCCGGGATCCGCACCGCCCCCATCACCATCACCGCCCGCCCGGGTGCCACTTTCAACCAGGACTTCTCGTTGATATCGGTCTTTTCCGGCACAAAGATGGCGTCACCGGGTTTGACTTGGGGCAGCGCCTTTTGCATCCCTTCGGTATAGGCCTGCAAGTCGATGGGTTCGATCGTGCCATCAGTGCGCAGCAAACGGATCTGGCGACTCTCGGCATAGCGGGTCGGGCCACCGGCATTGGCCAGAATATCGAGGAAGGAGTCCCCTTCCCGCCCCTCATAGGCGCCGGGTTTGAACACCTCGCCCATGATGTAGATGGTGCGCGCTCCCCGTTTTATCTGCTCTTCATCCTTGGGTACGAAGATGGTGGCGCCCGGCGCCAGATTGGGCAGCAACTTGTTGTTGCCGGAGTCGAGATAGGCTTTGAGATCGAACAGTTCGGGGGCATCACCATTGATCACCCGGATCCGCTCCACCCCGGCAAAGCGGGTCACCCCACCGGCTCGCATCAGCAGATCCACGATGGAGTTGCCACTCTTGAAACTGAAGGCGCCGGGGCTGTTGACCTCGCCAAACACCTTGATCGCCTTGCCGGTATCCCCATCCCCACCTGCCGCCAGGGTCGCCGCATCAAAATCGATCTGCACGTTGCCGATCAAAGGGGATGCTGGCACGAACACCACATCGAGGGATTGCAATGGTGGCAACACGCTGGCATCGCCGGTATCGAGATAACGCTTGTAGTCGAAGCTCGAGACCGTGCTGCCGCGCCGCACCTGCATATTGTTGAGCTGGGCACCGGGCACCAGACCGCCTGCGGCATCGAGGGCCATCTGCACGTTGCCATCGGGCGCCAGATCATAACTGCCGGGTTTTTTGACATAGCCCATCACGCTGATCAGCAGCCGCTTCTCCAGCAAGGTGACTGTCAATTGAGAGAGGTTGTTGTAAACAGGTTTGAGGGCGGTGCGGATCAGTTCATCCGCCTGTTGCAGGGTCTTCCCCCCCACCACGACGTTGCCAACTTCAGGCAGTGCAATCTCCCCCTGCTTGTTGATCTGGAAAGGCTGATCAAAAGCAGGCTCACCGGGTTGTACGATGGCCAACCGATCACCGGGAGCCAACAAGGCGGAGGCCAGTAACGGGCTAGTGAACAACAGCAAGAGAACACAGATCAATCCTTCGAGAGCGCCCCGTTTCATAGACATCCTTTTCGTCTGTTACGTCTGCCCCCATTGGCGTAAGGGGAGCCCTGACCAATCAGCACGACAGCCATCCGCTGTTGTCTGTTGCAGCCGCAAACGTACTTGTTGTAGTGATTGTGCCAGCACGGTCTGACGCCAGGCTACATCCGACCAGAGCCGTCCGTGCATATCCCGTTCGATATCAATACGTTGAGATTGTAGTCGTTTCAACTCGGCAGGCATACACCCCTGCAGACTCGCTTGCTTTAATTCCGTCAGCTGCAAGTCGAGTTCCTTCTGACGCTCATCATAACGAGACCAGACCCGCCGTTCATCCTCATTGACCGGAATACGGGTGGGTCTTGCCTCTGCCATGCCGCCATACCCCTCCGGCGGCCACTGCACACAACCCGACAGCAGAATGGACGAGAGCAGGATACCAAAGCGTTTCATGATGCAGCGGTCATCATGCCACGGGAGCGCATATAGGCCTTGATGCTCTCATGGCAGGGGATCACCCGGTCGATATGCAGCATCTCCAGCAGGTCATGAGGTTGACCGGGTCCGCAGACAAGGGCCATCTGATGCCCGTTCATAATCAATCTTTTATAGAGAAATACCAAGGCTCCGATCCCCGACGAGTCGATAAAATGAACATCGCTGATATCGGCCAGGATATCTCCCGGGTGGGTCGAGAGGGTTTCAAACAACGGGCGGAGCTCACTGACGGCCATCGCGTCAAACTCGTTTTCCAGTACCACTACCTGGATATCATTAAGGGTGTAAGTCATGCTTTCCATCGCTAGCTCCTTGTCGATGCTCAGACTATTTGCTGTCACGGCATTCAGCACGTTGCAAATGTTATGCCGGGCAGTGCCACGGCACTTGTTCTCCAAATGATACTCTTTGCGCCTTATTCACCGACACCCACTCCTCGTTTTGATTGCCAAATTGCAATTAACCTCCCCCGCACGTTGCAAACTGCAATTCACCTTGGCCGAGATCGCCCGATAACAGGCTAAATGGCTGATAATTCAAGCCCATTAGACTGGGCCCGATTATTGCTTGCCTTTGAGCACACTTCACAAGCCACCGTTGGCTCGGCCCCCATGCCGCCATTTTCTAGGAAGGAGAGATCATGAAAGCAGGCCTTTACATCGCACCACTGTTGGCAGCCCTTTGCGGCACCGCATACGCAGCCCCCTCCCCTGACAGCGCCGTGTTGAAGGTTGAAGGCGCCATCAGCAGCCCCACTCATCAGGCTCTGGCCCTGTGGGACAGCGCCATGCTGGATCAACTGCCGGTACACGAAATCAAAACCCATACCCCCTGGTATGACGAAGCCAAGACTTTTCGCGGCCCGCTGCTGCAAGATGTATTGGCCAAGGTCGGGGCAACTGGCAAACAGCTCACCATTACCGCGCTCAATGACTACTCGGTACAGGTGCCGACAAGCGATGCCGAGCAGTATCGGGTCATCCTCGCCCGCACGATCAATGGCAAGCCACTGTCGGTGCGTGACAAAGGGCCGCTGTTCCTTGTCTATCCGTTCGATCAATATCCCGAACTGCAAAACAAGCTCTATTACGGTCGGGCTATTTGGCAGATCAGCGCGATAAAAGTGGAGTAGATCCCATCATGCGTTCCATGGCGGCCAGTCAACGTTTCTTGTTTGTGGTGCTTTGTGTGCTGCTCCTTGCCTTTGCCGGTATTGGTACCATCCAGTACCGGCAATTTCAGGATCTGCAGCGCAGTACCAGCCAAGGCGAAGACAACGTGATGTGGAACTATTTCCAGCTCTATAACGAAGCGCTGCGTTTTCAAAGCTCGCTGCTCCATGAGTCGCAACCGACCTTCCAGCTCAGATACGATATTCTGGTCAGCCGCATGGATCTGGTGTTGGAGAGCAAGGATCGCAGCCTGCTTCAGCAAACAGAGATCTACCAGCAGGCAAGCAAAGCCATTCGATCCTACATCTCTCTGGCTGATATCTGGCTCGGCCCGGAAGCCACCAAGCCGCTCGACAATCTTGCCCATCAAGAACTGCGCCAACAGCTTGCCTCCCTGCTCCCCCTGCTCCATCAGCTGACTCTGGAGGTGAACCAGCAGGCGACCCTGTTTGATGTGGCGCGTCGCGACAGCGTGAGGGAGCAGATCATCACGACGACACTCATCGCAACCCTGCAATTTGCGCTGCTCTTTGTGCTCGCCCTGCTGATCTGGCGGCAAATGAATATCTCGTTTCTGCAACACAAACTGATGCAGCAGCTCAATGACAAACTGCTGCGGGCAAATCAGGCGGCAGAGGCCGGCACAAGAGCCAAAAGCAGCTTTTTGGCCAACATGAGCCATGAAATTCGCACCCCCATGAATGGCATTCTCGGCATGCTCTCACTGCTGGCCGATCGGGATATGGATCCGAGGGAGCGAGACTATCTGGAGACGGCGCGCGAATCGGCAAACCATCTGCTCGGTCTGCTTAACGACATTCTGGATGTATCCAAGCTGGAAGAGGGCAAGATCGAGCTGCAACTGGCCCCCCATCACTTGCCCCAGCTTCTGGAGGATATCCGGGCCCTGATGCAGAGCAACTGCGATGCAAAAGGGATCAAACTGACCCTGACTGTTGCCCCCGATACGCCGGAGTGGTTGATGATCGACCCGCTGAGGGTTCGCCAGATCCTCTTCAACCTGGTGAGCAATGCCATCAAGTTCACCCATCAGGGGGAAGTAAAGATCCATGTTGATAGCACCCTGTTGGAGCAGGATCGCCACTCGATACGCATCTCGATCCAGGACACCGGGATCGGCATGAGCAAAAGTCAGTTAAAGAACCTGTTTCAACGTTTCGCCCAAGCGGATGTCTCGATCACCCGCCAATATGGCGGATCGGGCCTGGGACTTGAAATATCCCGTAACCTCGCACGCCTGATGGGCGGCGATATCTCGGTAGAGAGCAGCGAGGGACATGGCAGTACTTTTACCTACATCTGGCCCGCCAGAGCCACGACCCCCTCGATTGTTTGCCTGCCGTCCAAGCCGCTGGATCAGGAGAGCTATCGCATCTTGCTGGTTGATGACAATGCCACCAACCGCAAGGTGATCGGCGCCATGCTCGACTCCGTGGGCCATCAGGTCACACTGGCCGTTCAGGGAGAAGAGGCGCTGGAGAAACTGGGTCACACCGAATTTGATCTGGTGTTGATGGATGTCCAGATGCCAGTGATGGATGGCCTGGTGGCCACCACCCGGATCCGTACCTCCCAGATGCCTTGGGCAGATATCCCCATCATCGCCCTGACGGCTGATGCGATGCCGGAATCCAAGCAATACTATCTCTCCCATGGCATGAACGGGTATATCACCAAGCCCATCAATAAAGAGACGCTACTGAGCGAGATAAACAGACATATTTCCCATGGTCGGCTTAAATACAACGCAGCCATGCGTGTCACCAAACAATAAAACCTTGGATTCCGGGGTACTGATTGCTCATGTGGGGCAACATTGACGTCTGCAGGCAACTGAATGGGCTTGGGTCTGGAACGCACACAGGCAAGCAGCTTCGCAACAGCTGCACGGGCCGTCAGCTTGTCTCGGGTATGCAGGGATTTTTTGATCTCTTTGCGGCGACCACAGGGGAGCGTGGTGACTTTCCGGTAATACCATATGCCGTGGGGACTGAGCCAGAGATTCACTATGAAGACTCCTGATTCATCCACACAAAGTGGATTACCAAGAGGTCTGAAGGGGGCTATTAGCTGTAACTTATTGAATTGCAGAAACAAGTGGTGGCCCTACCAGCCACATCCCGGCACTCGAGTCCCCCGCCTTGGCTGCTACCTTCCGGTCCTGACCAGGTCGACGGGTTATCAATGCGAGAGGACCAATAGGACCACCGGCGAGGAGAATAGGCAAACTGGGCGTTCAATGCAACGGCTTTCTACCCTCCAATAGATCGTTTGCCTTATTTTTCAACAATCTGCCGAATGAATCAGCTAAACAGCATAAATTTCACCCCCACCAGCAGCATCAGCAGGGCAAAGGCCTGCTTGAGGCGTGTGGGTGACAGGCGGTGTGCCAGCTTGGCGCCAATGCGGGCGAACTGGGTACTGGTCAGCACAATACCCAGCAGGGCGGGCAGATAGATGTAGCCCACACTCCACTCGGGCAGATCGGCATGATCCCAACCCGCATAGAGGTAGCTGAGGCTCCCCGCCAGCGCGATGGGCATGCTGCAGGCTGCAGAGGCCGCCACTGCATTGCGCATCGGCACCGAGTTCCAGCTCAGGTAAGGGACGGTGAGCGAGCCACCGCCAATGCCAAACAGGGCTGACATCCAGCCTATCACTGTGCCAGCAATGCCGGTGCCGAACGCTCCTGGCAGGTGTCTTTCCGCCTTGGGCTTGAGGTTAAGCCCCATCTGCAGCGCCATAGTCCAGGCGAAGCAGCCGATAATGATATTGAGGATGCTGGTACTGAGCAGATTGGCCGTCATACCACCGAGCCAGGCACCAACCAACATACCAGCCCCCAATCTGCGGATCATCACCCAGTCGACGGCGCCCGCTTCCTGATGTGCTCTAAGCGAGCTGAATCCGGTAAAGATCATGGTGGGCAACGAGGTGCCGAGGGCCAGATGGGTAATGATTTCAGGGTCGATACCCTGGGCGCGAAAGGTCATGACCAGCACGGGGACAATGATAAGACCGCCGCCGATCCCGAACAGCCCCGCCAGCATACCGGCAAAGGCGCCCAGCAGGAGGTAACCCATAAACAGCATAAAAATTCCTGTGTTAAACAAAAACTGGCCAACACGGCCGGGCAACAGTGGATATCTGCATGAAAAAAAAGAGATGGCGCGAGGGCCATCTCTTCATTGTGCCGGTTAGTGCAGTGGAATGGTACCGTCCATCACCTTGTAGAAGGCCAGCACGGCACAGCCGAGCAGGGCCGCCGTCATCCCCTGCTCCAACCGGTTAAGGCCGCGCAGACCGTGATGCTGACGCGCCTTCCAGTAGATGAAGATGCCCGGACTATAGAGCAGCGCCACCAGCAGCAGGTACTCCACACCGGCAGCGTAGACCAGCCAGCAGCCGTAAACCGTCGCCACCAGGGCCAGCAGCAGGTCACGCTTGCGCTGATGAGGTTGACCCTGATAGGTCTCCCCTTTCAATGCCAGCTTCAGGCCATAAGCGCCCGAAAAGACGTAAGGCACCAGCGCCGCCGAGGTTGCGATGTTGACCAGCGCCAAATAGGTGCTGCTCTGAAAGTAGATGATGATCAAGAAGATCTGCACCAGACAGGTAGAGCACCAGAGGGACACCTGCGGCGAGCCGTTCTTGTTCTCCTTGGCAAACCAGCCCGGAAAGACGCCGGTCTTGCCCGCGATGTAGGGCACTTCAGCGGCCAGCACGGTCCAGCTGAGCAGCGCCCCCATCACCGACACCACCAGACCGATGTTGATAAGCCAAGCGCCCCAGGGGCCGACTACGGCTTCAAGGATCATGGCGGTCGAAGGGTTCTTGAGCGCCGCCAGTTGCGGCTGGCTCATGACACCCAGCGAGAACAGGGTCACCATCACATAGAGTGTCAGGGCGCCGAGCAGCGCCAGCACGGTGGCACGGCCCACATCCTTGCGATGACGGGCACGGGCAGAGACCACCACGGCCCCTTCAATCCCGATAAAGACCCAGAGGGTCACCTTCATGGTGGACTTGACCTGATCCATCACGGAGCCCAGCTCCATGTTGTTCTGGCCCCAGATATCCAGAGTGAAGGTATCCATGTTGAAGGCCAGCAGGATCGCGACACAGAAGACGATGAGCGGCACCATCTTGGCGATGGTGGTGACGATATTCACCAGCGCAGCGACCTGCACCCCGCGCAGCACCAGCGCATGCACCGACCAGATCAGGATGGAGGCCAGCGTGATGGCCACCGGCGTATTGCCGTCACCGAAGATGACGTTGTCAGGCGTATCGAAGAAGTAGCTCAGGGCGCTGAACACTACGATGGCGTAGGAGACGTTGGCCAGCAGTTGGCAGAGCCAGTAACCCCAGGCGGCGTTGAAACCGATAAAATCGCCGAAACCGGCTTTGGCATAGCTGAAGATACCGCCATCAAGATCAGGGCGGCGCATGGAGAGGTTCTGATAGACCAGCGCGAGACAGATCATGCCAAGACCGGTGATGGCCCAACCCAGGGCGACCGCCCCGGCACTGGCATGCGCAGCAATGTTTTGTGGCAGACTGAAGACCCCGGCGCCGACCATGGAGCCGATCACCAGCGAAATGAGGGCGCCCAGCCCTAGTTTCTTGTCCATTTCAATCCTGTTTATTTAGGCGGCGGCAGAGCGTCCGTATTCATACTGCGCGCAATATGGGAGGGGCTGGGAATCCTGACCCCGTGAAAAAGGCGGCAACTATATTGCATGACTATTCCGACCGCAATCCCTCGTCTCGTCAATCATGCACCGCCTTGACCGCGCGCAATTTTACAGCACTGACCCATATGGCCTGTGAGCTGGCTCAAATTAACCAAGACCCATTGATATTTCTCATTTTTCTGCCAACACAACCTGACTCGCATGGTTCCTATGCATCGCCATTCAGGCACTCTCTGTATAAATAATCTGCATAAAAAAGCCCCGGTGGAAACACCGGGGCCCATTATGTAAATCCCTATAAACGCAAACCGCCATCCAGTTCTATCATCCTTCCCGACAGATAGTCGTTGGCAAAAATAAAGCTCACCGTCTCGGCCAGCTGTTGCGCATCGCCAAGGATGCCGACCGGAATGGCCTGCTGCATCCGCGCCATCGCCTCCGGCTTCATCGCCGCCGTCATGTCGGTGGCAAACACCCCGGGGGCAATCCCCATCACCCGAATGCCATGGCGCGCCAACTCCCGCGCCCAGGTCACCACCAGCGAGGCAACCCCCGCCTTGCTGGCGGCATAGTTGCTCTGGCCAATATTGCCGGCTCGGGCGATAGAGGAGATGTTGATGATGACGCCCCCCTGCCCCCCTTGCGCCATCAGCGCCGCCCCCTCGCGACCGCAGAGGAAGGTACCGGTGAGGTTGACGTCAATCACGCTCTGCCACTGGGCCAGCGTCATCTTCTCCACCAGCTCACCCTCTTTCACCTTGATCAGCATGCCATCGCGTAAAATGCCGGCGCAGTTGATAAGACCGTGCAGCACGCCAAAACGCTCCTTGATGCAAGCAAAAACCGACTCAACCTCGGCTTCGCTCGCCACATTGCAGACAAACAGCTCGCACTGGCTATCTTGATCGCACTGACCATTCTGGCTGCGAACCATGGCGGCGGTCGCCTCCAGATCGGCGCGATTGATGTCGAGCAGCGCCAGCGTCGCCCCCTGTGCACCCAGGGCCAGCGCAATGGCCCGTCCCAAGCCACGTCCAGCGCCGGTAATAACGATGACCTTATCTTTGATATCCATCAATGCTCCTTGTAGCGGTCGAAGGGAGATGCCTTGAAGAGAGGTGGCCCGTCAGGCGGGATCCTGTTTATCCAGATAGAGTTCGACGATGCTGGAGAAATCACGGCTCCCCTGCCCCTGAGCGGCATGCAGGTTGAACAGGTTACGAGCGAGCGCCCCCATCGGCACAGCGCTGTGGCCATGCTCGGCCAGCGCCATGGCCAATCCCAAATCTTTCACCATCAGCCGGGTCATAAATCCCCCCTGATAGTTGCGGGCAGCGGGCACATTCTCCATCACTCCGGGCCAGGGGTTGTAGCGCTCCAGACTCCAGTTGTTGCCGGAGCTCTTGCCCATGATGGTGGAGAGCACGGCGGGATCCAGTCCCTCCTTCACCCCGAGGGCCAGCGCCTCGGCGGTACCCGCCATATGGATCGCAAGCAGCATGTTGTTGCACATCTTGGCGATCTGCCCGGCACCCAGCGCCCCGGCGTGAAACAGGTTCTGCCCCATGCATGCGAGCAAGGGTTTTGCCGCCTCGAAATCTGCCGCGTCGCCGCCAACGATAAAGGTGAGCGTCCCGGCGGCCGCACCGGCGACACCGCCCGAGACAGGGGCATCGATAAAGCGCAAACCACGCGCGCGAGCCGCCTCCCCGACCTGACGGGCAGAGTCGACATCTATGGTGGAGCAGTCGATCACCAGTGCACCAACCGGCAGGGCTGCCAGCAGATCCTGCCCGCCCCGCTCACCGGCGCTCTCGCCCAACCAAAGGGCGCGCACATGCTCCCCCGCAGGTAGCATGCTGATCACCACCTCGCAGCCAGTCACCGCCTCACGGGCATCCCCCGCGGCTATGCAGCCAGCGGCGATAGCGCGCTCAATGTTTTGGGCAACCAGATCAAACACCTGCACCGTATGCCCGGCCCTGGCCAGATTGGCCGCCATGGGGCCCCCCATGTTGCCGAGCCCGATAAACCCTATCCTTGTCATCCCGCTTGCTCCTTGCGTTGCTGATGGCGGCTTCCGCCGGTTGCCAAGATGTTATTCCTTGCAGGCCAACGGATTGCGCCCCTGCGGCCAGCGATAGAACTCATTCAGCCACTCCCCCTCCGGTGGCAACTGTTGCCAGCGGGGATCTTTATCCTTGTCGATCAGCAGTGCCCGCACCCCTTCCACAAAATCCCCCTTCAGCACGCAGTTGACCGAGAGGGTCAGCTCCTCGGCAAATACCTCTGCCAGTGAGTTGCGGCGAGCCTGCCAATATTGACGCCACAAAATGGCGCGGCTGATGGGGCTGCCGGTGCGGCAGAGCTGCTGCGCCTGCCTGAGTACCGTCTCCTGTTCATCGAACTGAGCTTCGAACAACCGCGCCAATACCCTTTGCAACGTGCGCCCCGCCAGCAGGGCATCGATCCTCTGTTGATGGGGCAGCAGCACAGGCGCTGGCAAGCGGGCCGCCACCTCACCATGCAACCCCGTGAGCAGCAGATCGATCTGCTCACGGGGATCACCACTGCCAGCCCAGTCGAGCACAGCGAGGCGTGACAACAGCGCACTGCGCTCGCCACTGGCGATGGCGTGATCCGCCAGCCCAATACCGATGGCATCACTCCCGTTGAAGCGGGCGCCAGTCAGACCAAGCCAGAGCCCCAGCCGCCCCGGCATCCTGCTTAAAAACCAGCTTGCCCCCACGTCGGGGTAGAGGCCGATGGTCACCTCCGGCATGGCGAACAGGCTCTTTTCGGTCACCACCCGAAAATCGGCACCGGCAAACAGGCCAATGCCGCCCCCCATGCAGATACCGTCCGCCACGCAGATCAGGGGCTTGCGGTAAGAGTGAATGTGGTGGTCGAGCCGGTACTCCTGCTCGAAAAAGTCGCGGGCATATTCGAACAGTTCCGATCCGCTCGCCTCCTGCTTGCGGTAATAGAAGGAGCGGATATCGCCACCGGCACAAAATGCCTTCTCACCCGCCCCCTGCAGCAGCACACAGACGATGGCGGGATCCTGCTCCCAACGGGTCAGCGTCTGTTGCAGGATCTGGATCATCGGCAGGCTCAATGCGTTGAGAGACGCAGGGCTGTCGAGGGTCAACACCCCGACCTGATGGCCATCTTCGGTGGGATAACAGCTAACCTTGACCGGCTCACTCATAAACGGCTCCGTATGGATTTATTTTGTTGGGCCATATTGCCAGCGCGGTAAGCGTTTCTCCAGGAAGGCGGCCACCCCTTCACGCTGGTTGGCATCGCTAAAGAGATCGAGAAACAGCGCTCGCTCAAGGGGCAAGGCGGCATCCCGCGGGCCGCTGCGGCCCTGATTGATCAGGGTTTTGCAGGCGCGCAGGGCGCTCGGGCTCTGGCGCTCCACCAGATGGGCCATCTGGTGCGCCGCCTCCCATGCCTGACCGGTTTTCACCACCTCCTCCACCAGCCCCATCTCGTAGGCCAGCGAGGCACTCACCTTCTCACCGCAGAGGATCATCCGCTTGGCCCAGCCCGGCCCCACCAGCTCGGTCAGGCGCTGGGTGCCACCGGCACAGGGAAGCAAGCCCACCGAGGCTTCCGGCAGTCCCAGCAACGCCTGCTGCTCGGCGATGCGGATATCACAAGCCAGCGCCACTTCCAGCCCACCGCCCATGGCATAACCATTGATGGCGGCGATACTGACGCCGTGAAAACGGGCCAGCGCCTCGAAGGCCTTGCCAAAGGCCTCGGCTACTTCGCGGGCCAGCTCGACATTCCCCTCGACAAACATATTGAGGTCGGCACCGGCGCAGAAAAATTTGTCGCCCGCACCACGGATCACCAGCGCCACCACGTCGGGACGACTGTCGAGCTCCACCATCATCTGCAAAAAGGCCTGCAGGCTGGCGAGGGTCCAGGTGTTGGCAGGGGGATGGTCGAGGGTGATATAGGCCACGTGGCCATGATATTCGAGTCTGATCCTTGTCATAACATTGTCCTTGTCGATGAAGCTGCCGCCATGATGACAGGCTTGAATGACACCAACCTGTGGCTGGCTCACAAAGCCGAAACCGGCATGGCATGGTGCAAATCGGGTGGCAGGCAACACACCCTTGATGCGACCACCGGTTAGCCCAGCGACAAACCGGGATCGGCCAGCAGGCGGCGCGCGATGATGAGTCGCATCACCTCGTTGGTGCCCTCCAGAATGCGGTGTACCCGGGTATCGCGCAGATAGCGCTCGAGCGGATACTCGCGGATATAACCATAGCCGCCAAAGAGTTGCAGAGCCTCATCACAGATTCGATAACCCACATCGGTAGCAAAACGCTTGGCCATGGCACACCAGGCACTCTTGTCGGGTGCCCCGCGATCCAGCTTGTCGGCGGCCTGACGCACCAGCAAACGGGCGGCAGCCAGCTCGGTCGCCATATCGGCCAGGCGAAACTGCACGCTCTGGAATTCGCTGATCGGGTGACCAAATTGCTGGCGCTGCTGCACATAAGCCAGCGCATCGTCCAGCGCCTGCTGGGCGGTGCCCACCGAACAGGTGGCAATATTGATGCGCCCCCCATCGAGGGCCTGCATGGCGAACTTGAATCCTTCCCCCTCTTCGCCCAACCGGTAGCAGGCAGGAATGCGAACCCCGTTGAAAACAACCTCCCGAGTCGGCTGGCTGTTCCAGCCCATCTTCTCTTCTGCCTTGCCATAGCTCACGCCGGGGGCATTAGCCGGCACCATAAAGGCAGAGATCCCCTTCGCACCTTCACCACCGGTACGGGCCATCACCACCAGCACATCGCTGCTGCCTGCCCCCGAGATAAAGACCTTGGTCCCCTCGATGAGGTAGCTGTCACCCTCGCGCACCGCCCGGGTCTTGAGTGCCGCCGCATCGGAACCCGCCCCCGGCTCGGTGAGGCAATAGGAGCCCAGCAGCTCGCCGCTGGCCAGTTTGGGCACCCACTCCTTGGCAACCTCGGTAGGCAACCAGTTACCCAGCATCCAGCTCACCATGTTGTGGATGGTCAGATACGCAGTGGTCGAGGTACAGCCCATGGCGAGGCGTTCGAAGATGAGGCTCGCATCGAGGCGCGGCAGCCCCAATCCGCCAAACGGCTCCGGGGTATAGAGGCCACAAAAACCTAGCTCTGCCGCCTGCTTGATGGTCGGGATCGGAAACTCATGCTCCTTGTCCCAGCGCGCGGCATGGGGTTTGAGCGCCTCATCGGCAAAGGCGGCGGCCGCCTCCACATACGCCTGTTGATCATCGGTCAGGGTAAAATCCATCTTGTCGTTCGCTCCCTTGTTGCCCCGCGCTTATTTTCCTGAGTTAGCGCTTTATGACGCGGCGCCCACACGCTGCGTCAGTCGGATCTGCCACTATGGCGCTGTTGTCGTGGTAGCTGATGACGCTCTCACTACCACCTATCTATCGACACACAACAGATTAACAATTGATTTACGTTTACGCTAACGTAAACTTGTGGCAGAAGTGAAGTACAAAATGGACCGACCACTGCCAGCCGTAACGCCGAGTCAGCCGGTCGAACCAACCTTCCTACCCGACTGTCATATCCGCAAGGAGAGCATGGATGCAGATGGATGAGACCCTGAATGCCCTGACCGAACAGGTTGCGGCCTTCTGCCAGAAAGTGATCGCCCCGCGCGCCAGCGAGATCGATCAGAGCAACGCCTTTCCCCGTGATCTCTGGCCCCGGATGGGTGAACTGGGGCTGCACGGCATCACGGTGGCGGAGGAGTATGACGGGGTGAACCTCGGCTATCTGGCCCACGTGCTGGTGATGGAACAGGTGAGCCGCGCCAGCGCCTCGGTCGGCCTCTCCTACGGCGCCCACTCCAATCTCTGCATCAATCAGATCCACCGCCACGGCACGGCGGAGCAAAAAGCACGCTACCTCCCCCCGCTGGTGAGCGGCGAGCATGTGGGGGCGCTGGCCATGAGCGAGCCGGGCGCCGGGTCCGATGTGGTCAGCATGCGCCTCACCGCGGAGAGCGAGGGCGATCACTTCGTGCTGAACGGCAACAAGATGTGGATCACCAACGGTCCCGATGCCGACACCTTCGTCATCTATGCCAAGACAGATACCAGTGCGGGCCCCAAAGGAATTTCTGCCTTTATCGTTGAAGCCGGCACTCCCGGTTTTTCTACCGCCCAGAAGCTCGACAAGCTGGGGATGCGCGGCTCCAGCACCTGCGAGCTGGTGCTCGACAACTGCCGAGTGCCGCAGGAAAACCTGCTGGGCACCCTGCACGGCGGGGTCAAGGTGCTGATGAGCGGGCTCGATTACGAGCGGGTGGTGCTGGCTGCAGGCCCCCTTGGCATCATGCAGGCCTGCATGGATGTAGTGCTGCCCTATGTGCGCGAGCGCAAACAGTTCGGCCAAGCCATCGGCGAGTTCCAGCTGGTACAGGGCAAGCTCGCCGACATGTATACCCGCCTCGCCAGCAGCCGGGCGCTGGTCTACTCGGTGGCGAGCGCCTGCGATCAGGGTCACACCAGCCGTAAAGATTGCGCCGCAGCCATCCTGTTTGCCGCCGAAAACGCCACCCAGATGGCCCTCGACGCTATCCAGCTGCTCGGCGGCAACGGTTACATCAACGAATACCCCACTGGCCGCCTACTGCGGGACGCCAAACTCTACGAGATCGGCGCCGGCACCTCGGAGATCCGCCGCTGGCTCATCGGCCGCGAGCTGATGGGAGAAAATGCATGAGTCGTATCCACTCCCGCCTTGACACGGCGAGCCCGGAATATGCGGCCAATCGGGCCGCCATGCAGGGGCTGGTCGACGATCTCCACGCCCGCATTGCCGAGATCGCGCTAGGGGGCGGCGCGGCCAACAACGCCCGCCATCAGGCCCGTGGCAAGCTGCTGCCCCGCGAGCGCATCAATCAGCTGCTGGACCCGGGCTCCCCGTTTCTCGAACTGTCGGCACTGGCTGGCTGGCAGGTCTATGACGAGCCGGTGCCCGCCGCCGGTATCATCACCGGCATCGGCCGGGTCTCGGGCAGGCTCTGCATGCTGGTGGTAAACGACGCCACCGTGAAGGGCGGCACCTACTACCCGCTCACGGTGAAAAAACACCTGCGCGCCCAGGCCATCGCCGAGCGGCTGCGCCTCCCCTGCCTCTATCTGGTGGATTCCGGTGGCGCCTTCTTGCCGATGCAGGATGAGGTGTTCCCCGACCGGGATCACTTTGGCCGCATCTTCTACAACCAGGCCCGCATGTCGGCTCAGAACATCCCACAACTGGCGGTGGTGATGGGGCTCTGTACCGCAGGCGGCGCCTACGTGCCCGCCATGGCTGATGAATCGATCATGGTCAGGGAGCAGGCCACCATCTTTCTGGCCGGCCCGCCGCTGGTCAAGGCCGCCACCGGCGAGGAGATCAGCGCCGAGGCCCTGGGCGGCGCCGAGGTGCACTGCGCCCACTCCGGCGTTGCTGATCATATGGCCCGTGACGATGCCCACGCGCTGGCCATCGCCCGAACCCTGCTCACCCATCTGGGCAGTGACCATGTTCCGCTCTCGGGTTTGGCATCGACCTACGATGAGCCAAGCTACCCGATCGAGGAGCTCTACGGTCTGGTGGGCACCAGTCTCAAACGCCCTTACGACGCCCGCGAACTGATTGCACGACTGGTGGATAGCTCTGACTTTGACGAATTCAAGGCGCTGTTCGGCACCACTCTGGTGACCGGCTTTGCCCGTATTTGCGGCATGGAAGTGGGGATCCTCGCTAACAATGGCGTGCTGCACAGCGACAGCGCCCAGAAGGGGGCCCACTTTATCCAGCTCTGTAACCGGCGTGCCATTCCGCTGCTTTTTTTGCAGAACATCACCGGCTTTATGGTGGGGAGCAGCGCAGAAAAAGAGGGGATCGCCAAGCACGGCGCCAAGCTGGTCACCGCAGTGGCCTGCAGCCGGGTGCCAAAGATCACCCTGATCGTCGGCGGCAGCTTTGGTGCCGGCAACTACGGCATGTGTGGCCGCGCCTACGAACCCGATTTTCTCTTTAGCTGGCCCAACAGCCGCATCTCTGTCATGGGTGGCGAACAAGCTGCCGGAGTGCTGGTGCAGGTGCGTCGGGAGAAGCTGACTGCTGAGGGCAAAGATTTGAGCGAGCAGGAAGCGGCCGCCATCCGCGCGCCCGTGATCGAACAGTATGAGCGCCAGGGTCACCCCTACTACGCCAGCGCCCGCCTGTGGGATGATGGCGTCATTGACCCGGCCCAGAGTCGCACCGTGCTGGCGCTGGCGCTCGCCGCCTGTCAGGGGGCCCGCGCAGAACCCGAGCAGTACGGCATCTTCCGGATGTAAGGAGCAAAACGATGTCAGATCCACTTACTTCCTCAGCACTTGGCTCTTCAACACAGGGCCCGTTTCGGCTGGAGCGGCACGGCCCGCTGGCCGAACTGGTGCTGTCGCGCCCGGCCCGCCACAACGCCTTTGATGCCGACCTGATGCTGGGGCTGCTCGACTGCCTCGATGATCTGGCCCATCTCCATGGTCATGATCTCGCCGAGCGCCCCCACGCCCTGCTGCTGCGGGCAGAGGGCAAACACTTCTGCGCGGGCGCCGACCTCAACTGGATGCGCAATCTGGCCCACGCAGATTTCGAGCACAATCGCGAAGACGCTCGGGTACTGGCGCGGCTGATGCAGACCCTCGATGAGCTTCCCTTCCCTACGGTGGCGCTGGTGCAAGGGGCCGCCTACGGCGGGGCGCTGGGGCTGCTCTGTGCCTGCGATATGGTGCTGGCCAGCGATGATGCCCGCTTCTGCCTCTCAGAGGTGAGCCTGGGTCTGGTGCCTGCGGTGATCAGCCCCTACGTGGTGCGCACTATGGGGATGCGTCAGGCGCGCCGCTACATGCTCAGTGCCGAGCCGTTCGATGCCATTACCGCCTGTCGGCTCAATGTGGCACACCAACTCTGCAAACCGGATCAACTGCTGGCGGAGGGGCGGACGCAGGCCCTTCGTCTGTGCCGCAACGGGCCGGAGGCAATGAAAGAGACCAAACGACTGCTGGCGGCGATAGAGGCCCATCCTTCCCGCCTGCACGAAGAGAAAACAGTCGAGACCATCGCCCGGGTACGGGTCGGTCTCGAAGCTCAGGAGGGGATGCAAGCCTTCTTCGACAAACGCCCTCCCGCCTGGCGTCCCCGTTTCAAGGATGAGACATGACCCATCACATTCAGATTAAACGCCTGCTAATTGCCAATCGCGGCGAAATCGCCGTGCGCATCATCAAGACGGCGAAACGCCTCGGCATTCACACCATCGCCCTCTACTCCGATGCCGACGCCCTTGCCATGCACACCCGTCTGGCCGATGAGGCCTGGCATCTGGGGCCCGCACCGGCCAGAGAGAGCTATCTCGACACCGGCAAGGTGCTGAAGATTGCCAAAGAGGCGCGCGCCGATGCCATCCATCCCGGTTACGGCTTTCTGTCGGAAAACAGCGATTTTGCCACCGCCTGCGAACAGCGCGGCCTGCGCTTTGTCGGCCCAAGCGGCGCCGCCATTCTCGCCATGGGCGACAAATCGGGCGCCAAGGCGCTGATGCAGGCGGCCGGCGTACCTGTGCTGCCCGGCTATCACGGCACGGATCAGCGGCAGGACTTCTTGCGCGATCAGGCGAGCCAGATTGGCTTCCCGCTACTTATCAAGGCAGCCAGTGGCGGCGGTGGCAAGGGGATGCGTCGGGTCGATCAGCTGGCCGACTTTGACGAGTCGCTGGCGGCAGTCAAACGTGAAGCCAAGGCTGCCTTTGGTGACGATCTGGTACTGCTCGAGCGCTATCTGCCCCAGGCTCGCCATGTTGAGGTGCAGGTCTTTGCCGATAGCCTCGGCAACGCCATCTATCTGGGGGACAGGGACTGCTCCTTGCAGCGACGCCATCAGAAAGTGATCGAAGAGGCACCCGCCCCCGATATCCCTCCGGCTCTGCGCCGCGCTATGGGGGAGGCAGCCGTGGCCGCAGCCAAGGCCATCCACTATCAGGGGGCTGGCACCATCGAATTTCTGCTCTGCAAGGATGAGTTCTTCTTTATGGAGATGAACACCCGGCTGCAGGTGGAGCATCCGGTCACCGAAGCGGTGACCGGGCAGGATCTGGTAGCCTGGCAGCTGGCCGTAGCCGAAGGCAAGCCGCTGCCACTCACCCAGGAGGAAGTGGTGCTGCACGGCCATGCGGTGGAAGCGCGCCTCTACGCCGAGGATGTGGCGGCCGGTTTTCTGCCTGCCAGCGGGCCTATCCACTGGCTCCACTGGCCCGTTGGCGTGCGCATCGACACCGGCGTCACCGCTGGCGATGAGGTGAGCCCCTATTACGATCCCATGATCGCCAAGCTGATCGCCCACGGCCAGAGCCGCACCGAGGCGTTCGCCCAACTGGCCGATGCGCTGGCGGCACTGGATCTCGGCCCGCTGGTGCACAACGGCGCGCTCTTGCTGCGCCTTTGTGAAGAGCCTGACGTCCTGGCCATGGGCCACCATACCCAGTGGCCCATACCCACCACAGCACGGCCCATTCCTGAGCTCGCCTGGCCGCTGGCCGCCCTCTGGCTGGCGAGCCGCCCTGCGGGCACCTCCCCCTGGCAGCAAGCCTGCGGATTTCGGCTGGGGCCGGATCGCTGCTGGACAGCGGCGTTGCGCATCGGTGATGAGCACCGGGTATTGACCCTTAACGATCATGGCGGCCAGTTTGAGTGGCAAGGGGAGACTCATTGCTACCAAAGAGGTGACAATAATATCCGGCTGCAGCAGGGTGGCTGCTGGCAACAGATCCCTATTCAGACGGTCGCAGGCTCGGAGGCAGCCTTCATCATGACCCTGGGGGGCCAGCGCATCCGCTTCGCGGCAGATGATCGGCAGCACAGCCACCACTATGAGCAGGCAAACGAGAAGGTGCAGGGCGCCATCGCGCCCATGCACGGCATCGTGGTGGCCGTACTGGTCGAGCAAGGGCAAACAGTCAGCAAGGGGCAACCCCTGCTGGTGCTGGAGGCGATGAAGATGGAGCACCAGTTGCGTGCAGAGCGGGATGGGGTAATTGAAGCCCTGCAGTGCAAACAGGGCGAGCAGGTAAGCCAGGGGGCCGTGCTGGTGCGCTTTGTCGAAGAGATTGCCACACAGGAGGATCACCCATGAACCGATCACAGGACGTCCGTGACGACAGGGTCAGTCTGGTGGAGATGGGGCCGCGAGATGGCCTGCAAAATGAAGCTGCGCCCCTCTCCCTGGTACAGCGGCTGGAGCTGATCCAGCGCCTTACCGACAGCGGCCTGCAACGCATCGAGGTGGGTGCCTTTGTCTCTGCCAAAAAAGTGCCGCAGATGGCGGACTCCGCAGCGCTGTTCGAGGCACTGCCGCGCAAGGGCTCAACCCGTTACGGCGCTCTGGTGCCCAATCTGCAAGGCTTGCAGGCAGCCATTGCCGCCCGCGCCGATGAGATTGGCCTCTTCACCGCCTGCTCCGACGGTTTTACCCGCGCCAATATCGGCATCAGCGTGGAGGAGTCGCTGGTGCGCTTCGCCCCGCTGGTGCAGGAGGCACGCCGCCTCGGCATCAAGGTGCGTGGCTACCTCTCCACCGTCATCGCCTGCCCGTTTGATGGCCCGACCCGCCCGAAACGGGTCGCCGCCATGGCCGAACAGTTACTGGATCTCGGCTGCCACGAAATTTCGCTGGGGGACACCATCGGCGTTGGCACCCCCGGAACGGTGGCGCCCATGCTGGATGCGGTGCTGCACGAGATCCCGGCGGGGCGACTCGCGATCCATTTTCACGACACCTACGGCCAGGGGTTGGCCAACCTGCTGCCCGCGCTGGAGCGCGGTATTCGCACTATCGATTGCTCGGTAGCTGGCCTTGGCGGCTGCCCCTATGCGCCGGGCGCCTCCGGCAATGTGGCGTCAGAAGAGGTGGTCTACCTGCTGCACGGCCTTGGCATGACGACGGGGGTGGATCTCGACAAACTGGCGGCCACCGGCCAGTGGGTGAGCGAGCAGCTCGCTCGCCCCAACGGCTCGCGGGTCGGTCAGGCCTTGCACGCCAATGCCGAGCGGCTGCGTGCCCGCCTCTGCCAGCCACACGCCCAGCAACAGGAGTCATGACCATGCCCCGTTCCCTGCCCGGCAAGGAGATCACCTACAGCATTTCGGATCTGGCCCACGAGTTCGATGTCACGCCGCGCACCATCCGCTACTACGAGGATGAGGGGCTGCTCACCCCGCTGCGGGAGGGGCAAACCCGCATCTACAGCCACCGGGACAAGATCCGGCTCAAATTGACCCTGCGCGGCAAACGGCTGGGGTTTAGCCTGGCCGAGATCCGCGAGCTGTTCGATATGTACGACACCGACAAATCGAGCAAAACCCAGCTCCACTCCATGATCCAGCTGATCGATGAAAAGCGCGACGCACTGCGCCAACAACTGGAGGATATCCAGATGGTGATGGCCGAGCTGGAAGCCGCCGAACAGCGCTGTGTTAATTCCCTTAACAGCTTGAAAACTGGCGCAGATTAACCGAATCTGGGAGCAAGCTATTGCCCTGGGGATCCCATGAGATATTGGTGCTGGTTTTTGCTCTTGTTCAGCCTCTCTGGCTGGAGCCATCCCCTCATCAAGGTTGGTGGATACCCCTACGCCCCCTTTGTGGTCAAACTCCCCGATTCCCGCTATGAAGGACTGACCCTGGAGCTTATCGACCAGCTCAATGCCGTACAGAAAGAGGTGACCTTCGTCTTTGTCCCCACCTCGGCCGCCAACCGTTACAAGGCGCTCGATCTGGGCCGGTTCTCGCTGATGTTGTTTGAAGACACCAAGTGGGGCTGGGACACCGATAAATTCAAGATAACAACCCCCTTCCTCGGTGGTGGCGAGGTCTATGTGGCCCTGAACAAAGCGGGCCGGGATCAGCGCTTTTTCGACGATCCTGCCAGCCATCACCTCATCGGGGTGACCGGCTATCACTACGGCGTCGGCCAGTTCAATGCCGATCCTCTCTACCTGCAGCGCAAGCTCAATATCACCCTGGTCAAAGACAACGTCAGCGCCCTGCAAGCGCTACTCAAAGGGCGCGGCGAGGTAGCCATTCTCAACGTTTCGTACCTTAACCAGTATCTGCAGGCCAATCCCGACACAGCCGACCAGCTGCTGATCTCGCAAAAATGGGATCAACAGTATCAACACCGCGCCATCCTTCACCCTGAGGCCCCCATTACCCCTGCCCAGCTGGAACAGTGGCTGGCAGCGCTGCAACAACAGGGTGAACTGGATCGCCTTTGGACAAAGTACGGCGTACAACAGCACGCAACCCCATGATTACTATCCAGCTTTTCTGTACCATGGCGGGAACCAAATGGGAGTGCACCAAATGAACACCACCGAGCCCGCGTCCCCCAAGCTCCGCTTGCTGCGCTACCTTGCCTACGCTTTTCTGCTGCTTCTTATCCTGATCACCCTGCTGCTGTGGCAAACCCCCCGTCTGGTCCAGCGCTATCTGCCCGGCTGGCTGGCCGAGCACTACGGCCTGCAACTGACGCTGGGGGAGATTGACGTAGGGCTGCGCACCCCATCTCTCACCCTCGGCGCGACCGCCCTGCTCGATGCCAAACAGCAGCCCATCATCGGTTTTGAGCAGCTCTTTATCACCCCCGACCTGCAAGCCAGCTGGCAGCAGAAAGGGGTCGTGCTTTCCGCCGTCACCCTGACCAAACCCATGGTGCTGCTGCAACGGCTGACAGACAAAAAAGGGGATGTTCGACTCAATCTGACCGATGCGCTGGCCCCCCTGCTCACCCCTGCCCCCTCCCCCGAGCCCGAAACAGCCAGCGCCCCGCTATTGGTCGATATTGCCAGCATCGCAGTCACTGACGGCCATGTGCGCTATCAGGATCAACGCAAGGAGAGCGAACCCGGCTGGTTGCCGCCTCTCAATCTGGAGAAAGTGACCCTCAAGCTCGATAACCTGCGCACCGAGGCAAATCACCCGACCGCCTATCAGCTGAACGCCGCCATCAACGGCAAAAGCAGCCTCGCTGCCCACGGCAAACTCGATGTGATGAGCGGCATGGGTCAGGGTAAGGTGAGCCTCAAACAGGTCGACCTGAAACCCTTCGCCCCGCTCTGGACACCCTATCTCAAGCTGGATCTGGCCAAGGGCCACGCCAATGCAGAGGTGGAGTACCAGCTTAAAGAGGGCAAGCAAGGGGTACTGTGGCAATTGTCCAAAGGCAAGCTGACGCTGGACAACTGGCAGCTTAAAAAACACAAGGGCGACGAATTTGCCCGCTTCGGCCAGCTGGCGCTTAGCGATCTGGCTGTCGATGGCCAGAAACAGTCGCTCCAGATCGGCAAGGTAACCCTGCAACAGCCCCTGCTCAAGGCCACCCTCAACCCACAGCAGGAGCTTGATCTGGCTGACTTGCTGATTGAACAAGCTCCCGCCAAGCCCGTCAAAGGAGCCGACACCGCAAACGAGGTGGCCAGCAATGCGGCGCCCAAATCGGCACAACAAGCAAAGACAGCCGGTAACGGCAAGAAACAGGTGCCAGACAAACCCTGGCAGTGGCAGATCAAGCAGATCCTTATCGACAAGGGCGATCTCACCCTCACCGAATCGAGCAGCGGCAAACCGCAGGCACGCCAGCTCTCCGGCCTCAAGCTGGCGCTGGGGCCACTGGGCAGCAAGGGGGAGCAACCGAGCAAACTGACTCTGGCCACCCAGTTCAACCAGAGCAGCCCCCTCGCCTTTGATGGCCAACTGACCCTGACTCCTTTCACCTTAAGCGGCGACATCAACCAGCAGGGGCTGCCCCTGACGCTGGCACAGCCCTATCTGGCCGATCTGGTGCGTATCAAGGTGCAAAACGGGCTGCTGAGCAGCAAGACCCGCCTTGATCTCGCCACCACCGCCCAGGGAGATCTGAGCAAGCTGAGCCTGCAGGGGGGGCTCGATGTCAACGGGCTCAAAGTAGTCGATCGGGCAGACAATCAGCGGCTGCTGGAGTTCAACACCCTGGCTCTCACCGGTCTGACGTACGACGGCATCAGCCAGCAGATGCGGATCAAGGACATTGCTCTGAACAAGCCCTTCGCCCGCATCGAGATCAACGAAGATGGCACCACCAACCTGCAACAGCTGCTGTTGCCACAACCGGCGGCAGCAAAAAGTACTGAAGCAAAGGCAGGCAGCAAGGCTCCCGACTTTCGTTTCACCATTGACCAGCTGCGCACCGAGCAGGGCAACCTGCGCTTTGCCGACCGCAGCCTGAGCCAAGATTTTGTGGCCGATATCGCCTCGCTGGGCGGCCAGAGCCGTCATATCAGCAATATTCCGGGGCAACGCTCCGATCTCGCCTTCAACGGCAAGGTGGATCGCTATGCGCCAGTGACCATTCGCGGCGGTACCAACCTGCTGGTCGCCAACCCTATCCTCGACATCGCGGTCGCCTTCCACAACCTAGAGCTCACCACCTTTACCCCTTATTCGGGCACCTATGCGGGTTATGCCATCGACAAGGGGCAGCTCTCCATGAAGCTGCACTACAAGCTGGAGGGCAACCGGCTGGAGGGAGATAACGACATCACCATCAAGAAGCTGCAACTGGGCGAGAAGATCAAGAGCGATCAGGCCAAGGATCTGCCGCTGGGGCTGGCCATCGCCCTGCTGAGCGATGCCAACGGGGTGATACAGATGAACCTCAAGGTGAAGGGCGATCTCGATCAACCGGACTTCAGCATCGGCAATATCTTCTGGGATGTGCTGGGCAACACCCTGAGCAAGGCGATCACCTCCCCCTTCTCCCTGCTCGCCTCGCTGGCCGATGGCACCGAAGATCTCGACGAACTTCCCTTCCTGCCGGGGGATCCCGATCTCACCCCCACCCAGCAGGAGAAACTGGTCAAGCTGGCGCAGGCCCTCAAGGATAGACCCAAGCTCAGCATGAACATTCGCGGCAAGGTCAACTTCAACGAGGAGCGCCCCATCCTGCAACGGCAAAAGCTGGAGCGGGTACTGGCCAAGCTCACCGGCAATCAGGCGGATCTCGACCTGCTGGAACAGGACTCAGCCCTGCAAGAGGCGCTGGCCCAGGCCTATGAAGAGCGCTTTGGCGAAGATCTGGATGATCTGGCGGACCGCCTCCATCTGGATGAAGAGAGCGCGGCACTGCGGGCCCAGGCGGTGATCCTGCTGCGGGATCAGCAGCTCATCACCGCCAAATCCCTGCGCAATCTCGCCATGCGCCGGGCGCAAAATACCAAGGAGTTTCTGGTCGACAGCCAGGGGATCGCCCCGGAGCGGCTGTTCGTGCTCGACAGCCAGGTCAAGGAAGAGGACAAGGAAGCCAAAGTGATCCTGACACTGGATCAGTGACGCCGCCGCACTTCGTAAAAAGCGTAATAAAAATACAACCCCTCAACTATTTTGACACCTTTTGCTCACCAAACAGCCTGCCTTGGTGAGCATTTGGCCTCTGATGCAAATAATCACGTAGTTTTTTTACGATTTACCCCCCTTGCCCCCTTGCGGGCGCGCCACAGCCTGCCTAAAATCGCGCGTCTTTTGTTAACCCCCACCTCTATTTTTGGAGAACGCCACGTGAGCGAAAAATTGGCCAACCCTGCCCCTCTGGGTCTGATGGGTTTCGGTATGACCACCATCCTGCTGAACATCCATAACGCAGGTTTCTTCCCCATCAGCGCCATGATCCTGGCCATGGGCCTGTGCTACGGCGGCATCGCCCAGATCATCGCTGGCATCATGGAGTACAAGCGTGGCAACACCTTCGGTGTGACCGCGTTCACCTCCTACGGCCTGTTCTGGCTGAGCTTGGTTGTCCTGCTCGTCATGCCGACCATGGGTCTGGCAGAAGCGACTCCGCACGCCTACATGGGTTGGTATCTGCTGATGTGGGGCATGTTCACCCTGTTCATGCTGGTTGGCACCATCAACTACCCGCGCGCCAAGCAGTTCGTGTTCGCCTCCCTGACCGTGCTGTTCTTCCTGCTGGCCGCCCGTGACTTCACCGGCAGCACCCTGATCGGCACCATCGCCGGTTTCGAAGGCATCATCTGTGGCGCCAGCGCCATCTACCTGGCCATGGCCACCGTGATCAACGAGCAGTTCGGCCGCACCGTGATGCCGATCGGCGATCACAAGAAAGCCGCCGCCGTACAGCTGAAAGCCGCTGCCTGATAGGCAAGCCACTCAGATTGTGAAAAGGGCACCCTCGGGTGCCTTTTTGCTATTTCGCAAAGCTGACGTTCCTGCGCACACATTTTCCCTTTTCAGCCCTACATCCGGATATCCGTCTCTAGCTATTCGGCACTCCTGACACACCCATTTGTGGATATATCCATCAACTAAATAAGGCTCTCACGGGCCACCACAAGGGATGCAGTGTGTTTTTTAGTATGAGGGCGTATAGCCACTGCCTTTTTTAGGAACTGATCCACCTAATACTATCAAGTTATTTTAAAGCATCCCGGTTCAATACTTTTTTATCTGCCATCAAAAGGTCATTCACCTTGCTCGACCAAACAGGTTCATATTCTTTATTTTCATTTTTTTTGATAGACCATACAAAGCCATGTTTATCAAAATCTTCCTTGTCGATTGTTGTCCCCGGTTGTGGAGTTAAAATCTTCACATTCAATTTATTAGCAGCATTTATCACTCGCTCTATGGGTTCTGACCACCCATGTGGAGCCATATTGTAAGCAGCCCAATGAACAGGTAATAAATATTTCCCTCGCAATATTTTATGAGCTATAACGGCTTGCTCTGGTCCTAGGTGTGTATCATGCCACATGGCACTATATGAGCCAGCCTCCATTAATGTTAGATCAAATGGGCCATACTTTTCACCAATAGTGTTAAACTCCCGATGCATCCCCGTGTCACCACTATAAAAGATTGAATTATTACTATCCTTTATGACCCAACTCGACCACAAGGTGTGATTAGATCTTGATAAACGGCCAGAGTAATGGCGTGCCGGTGTTGAAGCAATAAAAACCCCATCAATGACTTTTTCTTCCCACCAATCAAATTCAATCACTTGAGCTTCTGGCACCCCCCATTTCATGAGAATGCTCTTGATTCCTAATGGAACAACCCATTTTGTTTTTTTACTTCTAAAGTAGTTCGCTACCTCATAGTCTAGATGGTCATAGTGATCATGCGATATAACGATAAGATCAACTGGAGGTAGCGCATCTAGCCTCATGGAAGGAGAATAAAATCTTTTTGGCCCCAGAGCCTTAAATGGAGATGCTCGTTCAGACCATGTCGGGTCAATAAGGACTCGACTCTTTTTGAACTCCAATAATACATTTGAATGCCCAAACCATGTAACTCTCAAACCTGACGATGGTAACGCAACCAAATCTTTGCCATTGCGAATACCATAATCAATAGGCTCCTCAGGAGTTCTAACCTCCTTATTATTAAATAGAAGGTGATACAAGCGTTCTATCGATGAGCTATCATCCTCCTTCATCTCATCAATGTTCTCAAATCCCTTTCCATTCCAATGTTCTGAGTTAATGACTTTCAGGTTATCTTTTGGAGCATCAGTGTCGCCGATAACAATATAGACGGATGTATATATCGACAAGACGACAATGAATATCATGGATAGCAATGCTAAAATAACTTTCACAAAAGCACCTCTAAATAAAAGCAAGTTGAATCTTTTAATATAACAGCAGATTGCATCAACAGGATTAAATTAAACTATTCATGGAAGATAGAATAGACTCAAGACCATTTGTAAAAATTGACTCAGGGATTAACATGGTTAATCCCTGACTACAGGTAGCTACATTAAAAATGTGAGAGTGATGATAAATAAACTTAACTTCGAATTACAGATATTACACTGTTTCTATCTTCCGGTTTTTGTGGACCTATCAATATTGAGTTTTTAACCATTCGATCAATCAAAATAAATTGATCTTCAGTCTGAGCGTGGATCATCGCGATCGGCTTGTCAGCATCGACGCTTTGACCCAGGCGGATAAAGTCGGTCAGACCGACCGCATAATCAAGTTTGTCACCGGCAGCGCGGCGACCACCGCCCATCGCTACCACGGCCAGCCCCAGCTCGCGGGTATCCATGGCGGTCACGAAGCCGCTGTTGGCCGCGAAAACCGGGCGTACGATGGCTGCCTTGGGCAGGTAAGCGTCGTAACGCTCCATAAAATCGGCCGGGCCACCGAGACCTGTCACCATGCGACCGAAGATCTCGGCCGCCTTGCCGTTATCCAGCACCGCCTGCAGCTTGGCACGGGCATCGCGCTCATCGCTGGCCAGACCGGCGGAGATCAGCATCTCGGCG
>NZ_CAWMRY010000013.1:0-105084 GCF_963870295.1 Aeromonas sp. ANP5
CGGGACAGCCCGCAGCAAAAAGCCCCGCCAGCAATGGCGGGGCTTTTTCGTATGGATGGGCGAAGAGTGGCTAGCGGCGACTGCGCCAGCGCACCCTGGGGGTGATCACCTGGGCAGTCTGCGCCGGGGGATTACCTGCAATCAATTGCTGCATCAGCTCGAAAGCGGCGAGGGCCAGCGCCGGACAATCCTGCGCCACCGAGTCGATGCGCATGGGAATGCAGTCGAGCAGGTCGTGATCATCGAAGGTGCACAGGCGCATGCCCGTTTCCATCAACCCCGCCTCGTTAAGGTAGCGCAGTACCCCTTCCAGCAGGGTAAAGGAGGCGGTAAAGAGCCCCTTGGGGGGGGCTCCCAGCTCGGCCACCAGCTCGGCCATCAGCTGATAACCGGAGCTCGGCTGGTAGTCGCGATGGCGCACCCGGGCGGCATCGGCTTCAAAACCGGCGCGATGGAGCCCCAGCTCATAGCCCGCCAGCCGGTGACGGCTGGGGGAGAGATCCAGCAAACCGCCGAAGTAGTAGATCTGCTCGCCGCACTCGCTGGCCATGTCCCGCACCAGCTCGGCGGTGGCCTTGCAGGCATCGGAGATCACCATGGGTAAGCGCGACTCGCCAATATGGCGGTCGAGCTGCACCACCGGCAGGCGGTCGTGGATGCGGGCATAGATGTCATCGCTGTGGCCGCTGGAGGCGACAATCAGCCCATCTACCTGACGGCTGATGAGGTTGTCCACCACCCGCTGCTCGAGGGCGGGATCATCCTCGGAGCAGGCGATCAGCAGCTGGATGCCCGCCTCTCGGCAGTGGGCCTCGAGGGCGCGGGCGATGCGGGCAAAACCGAAGTTGGTGAGATCGGGGATCACCAACCCCCAAGTGTAGCTGCGGGTCTCGCGCAGGGAGCGGGCGTGAAAGCTCGGCAGGTAGTGACACTCCTCCGCCACCGCCTGAATGCGCTTGCGGGTATCATCGGCGATCCGGTACTCCGCACTCTTCCCGTTGAGCACCAGACTGGCGGTCGCCTTGGACACCCCCGCCAGTTCGGCGATCTGGGCAATCGTGATCCGTTTCTTCTTCTCCACCTGGCCTCCCGGCTGACTAGAACCGGGCTATTGTACTAGGCACGCCGACAGCGACCAGTGATTGAGGCAAATTTTGCAGCCATCATCGCCGTTACCTGATGATAGTTGCGGCTTTTCCCCGGGGAAGTAGCGCGCCGACAGGCTGTGTCGCCCCTCATCGATGAAACACTCCAGACTGGAGCGATCGCACAGGACGGTGATCCGCCCGCCAGCCCATGGGCTGCAGCGGGTCTCCCACGCTCCGCTCTGCCAGTTCTGGCGCCGCAAGGTGATGCTCCCCGGCTGCCACACCAGCTCGGCCACGGCACCAAACCAGAGACTCCCCTCACCGCAGAGATCCAGATCGATCCAGGCCGAGTCGATGGCCAGCCCCGGAAATTCGCCGAGCGTCCCCTCGAAGCGGGTCAGTTCTCCCTTGAGCGCCGCAAGCTCCGCCACCGGCCGCTGGCAAAGCCACTCATCCTGCCAGAACAGCTCCCGCGGGCAGCTCATCTGGTGGATCCAGCCGTAAGCGATCGTAGGCTGGCTCATCTCGTTCTCCTCCGGCAGCCCCAGCCAACCGAACAGGAGGCGGCGCCCCTGACTGTCTCGGGTAGTTTGCGGCGCATAGAACTCGAAGCCCCGATCCAGCTCGTGAAAAGCCCCGTGCTCGAAGCGCTCGCCGTCGAAGTTGCCAAAAAGCCAGCCGCACTGGTAGAGGTTGCGATAATCCTCGCCTGCCGGGGAAATCCCCTGCGGGCAGCTGATCAGCACATGCTGATCCCCCAGCGGGAAGAGATCCGGGCACTCCCACATATAGCCAAACTCACCCAGCCCCCCTCGCCCGCTACCGGCGATGGGGCCCACCCGCTGCCAGCTTTGCAGGGTGTCGCCGCGATAGAGCAGCACTTCGCCCTTGTCATCCAAGGTGCGGGCCCCCAGCACCATCAGCCACTGCTGGCCGTCGTGCCACACCTTGGGGTCGCGCACATGGCCGCTGTAGCCTGCGGGCAGATCCAGCACACGCCCCAGCTTGGCAAAACCGCCCTCACTGTCGGCGCGGGCCAGACACTGATAGGCGGTGCGGCTGCCATCCGGGTATTTGACATTGCCGGTGTAGATAAGGGTCAGACGCCCCTGCTCGTCGCTCACCGCCGAGCCCGAATAGCAGCCGTGGCTCTCATAGGCTTCGGTGGGCAACAGCGCCACCGGCTCGTGCTGCCAATGCAGCAGATCGGTGGAGGTGACATGGCCCCAGCCCTTGTTGCGGTGCTCGCAGCCCAGCGGATTCCACTGGTAGAAAAGGTGGTAGCGCCCGTCGTGCTCGATAAAGCCGTTGGGATCGTTAAGCAGCCCCACCGGGGCTGCCAGATGCCAGCGGGGCCGATGGGGATCGGCCGCCGCCTTGAGCTGTCCGGCGAGCAGCGACCGGACAATCTGGTTGAGAAGATCGCTTTCCTTCATCACTCCACCTTGTACTTGAGCAGGTAGGAAGCGGCGAAAGCGGCGCCAAAGGCGATCACCAGCCCGATGATGTAGTGAATCAGGCTCATGGGCTGGACGATGGCCATGCCGGGAATACCGGTCAGCCCCACCGCCGTCATCCCCACCTTGGCCGCCACCACGTAGGCGCCGCCGCAGGCCCCGCCAAACAGACCGGCAAGGAAGGGTTTGATGTAGCGCAGGTTGACGCCGAAGATGGCAGCCTCGGTGATACCCAGCAGGCAGGACATGGCCGCCGGCACGGTAATGGCCTTGATCTTCACGTCGCGAGTCTTGAAGTAGACCGCGAGGCAAGCCCCGCCCTGTGCCACGTTGGCCATGGCCCAGATGGGCAGCAGGAAATTGACGCCAATTTGCGGATTGGCCAGCAATCCCGCCTCGATGGCGTGGAAGCTGTGATGGATGCCGGTGATAACGATAAGCGAGTAAGTGCCGCCAAATACCAGCCCCGCCAGCCAGCCCGCCTGCTCATAGAGGGCACTCAGACCGAACGAGATGCCATCCCCCAATACCCGACCCGCCGGGCCGATAAAGAGCAGCGCCACGAAACCGGTGATGATGACGGTCAGGAACGGGGTGAGGATCAGATCCAGCGCATCCGGAATGCGCTTGCGCAGCTGTTTCTCCAGATGGGACATAAACCAGACTGCCAAGAGCACCGGGAAGACGGTGCCCTGATAGCCGATCATGGCGACATCGAGCCCGAAGAAATCCATGGTCTTGAAGCCACCGGCCACGCCCCAGGCGTTGGTTAGCGCCGGGTGGGTGAGGATGCCGCCAAGGGTCGCCCCGAGGTACGGATTGCCGCCAAACTCCCGCGCCGCCGTAAAGCCGATCAGGATCGGCAGTATGATAAAGGCCGCCGAGCTGAACATATCGAGCATCACAAACAGAGCGCTGTCGGCATTGGCCCAGCCGTAGGTGCGCACCATGCCGAGCAGCCCCATCAGCAGGCCCGAGGCGACGATGGCCGGAATGATCGGCACGAAGATGTTGGAGAGGGTTCGCGCCAACCGTTGAGCCACGTTGAGCTTGGCCGCCGCCATGTCGGTCAGCTCAGCCTTGCTGGCGGTGCCGGTACCGGTCAGCGCCACAAACTCCGCATAGACCTTGTTGACCAGACCGGTGCCGAAGATCACCTGAATTTGGCCCGCGTTGCTAAAGCACCCCTTGACCCCCTCCAGCTTGTCGATGGCGGCCTTGTTTACCTTGCTGTCATCGGCCAGCACCAACCGCAGCCGGGTGGCGCAGTGGGCAGCGCTGACGATGTTCTCCTTGCCCCCGAGCAGGGGCACCAGATCCTTGGCTATCGCACTGATATTCATATTCTTCCTCTTATGACCCGCCACGCTGGCGGGCCCTTGTCACATGAGAGTAGGGGCTGTCGAGCCGGGCTTCTAGCCTCAGCTCAAAAGCCGCTTGCGCCTGATCGCAAAAAGGCATCCAGTTCGGAGCGGGTCGGCAGCGCCGTCATCGCCCCCTTGGCGGTGGTGGCGAGCGCCCCGCAGCCGTGGGCCTGAGCCAGGATGGCGGGTAGCTCGGCCAGCGTCGGCAGCGACGAGCGCCCGGCCAGCGCCGCCAGCAGACCGGCGACGAAGGCATCACCCGCCCCCGTGGTGTCGATGGGCGTCACTTTCTGCCCCACCCACTCCAGCAACTCGCCATCAAGACGAGCCACCACACCGGCCGCCCCCCGGGTCACCAGCACCAGCGCCGGGCCAGAGAGAGTCGCAAGCCCGGCAGCCAGATCATCCTCGCCGCTCAGCAGTTGCAGCTCCTCAATGGAGAGCTTGACCACATCAGCCTGTGCAATTGCCTGACGCACCAGCGGCAGCATCTCGGCGGGGTTGCCCCACACCTCGGGGCGCAGGTTGGGGTCGAAGCAGACCCGCCCTCCTGCCGCCTTGATGTCCGCCATGGCCTGCAGGCAGCTGGTGCGTACCGGCTCGTTGGCGAGCGCGATTGAGCAGGTCAGCAACCACTGACCGGCATCGAAGTGGGGCAACTCATCCGGGGTGAGGAACTGGTCGGCACTGGGGCGCACCATAAAGGTGAAGCTGCGCTCCCCCTCGTCATCCAGTTCTACCAGCACGGTAGAGGTGCGATGGTCTGGATCGAGCCTCAGCGCACCGATATCCACCCCCTCCCCGCTCAGGGTGTCGGCCATAAAGCGGCCGAACGGGTCAGCACCAACCCGGCCGATAAAGGCCGCATCGCCGCCCAGCCGTGCCACGCCAACCGCCACATTGGCGGGCGCGCCACCCGGACACTTGAGGTAGTGCAACGCCCCTTCCGGGATCAAGTCCACCACCGCATCCCCCATTACCCACACACGATTCGTCACCTTGCTACTCCACTGCTGCATCGGATCCACGGTCCAACCCGAACTCTGTTCTGTTGGCTGGCATTATCAGCTAAACCGTTTTAGCCAACCAACAGATCTCGGCACCGGCTGCCATTTTTGTGATCGGGATAACGAACTAGAACCAGGTTTCCATCTGTACGCCAAAGTTCCACTCGCCACCGGCGGTGAAGTTGCTCTGGCCCATGGCATCGTCGCTAGCGTAGTTGTCGAGCTCGGAGGACCAGTCCATCCAGCTGGCGAACACCCGCAGCTCGGGACGTTCGAAGAAACCGGCGGTCTGCGCCTTGAAGGTGGGGGCGAAGGTGAGCTTGGTGAAGTTGCCGTTCACCGCCTGGCGTCCCTTGTAGCCCTTGGGATCGAGATCCATGTACTGCCAGGCTGCCTCGTAGACCAGCTCGACGTTCTGGCTCAGCACCTGCGCCACCCGGGTATTGAAGGTGAGCCAGCGGTACTCGTCCCCTTTCACGTAGCGATCCTGACTCTGCTCGGCCAGTAGGGCCGGGGCAAAACGCCAGCGCGAGTTGAGATCGGTGGCGCCAAACACGGCGACCCGCACTGCATCGGCGTCCGGCAGCAGTTCGCTGTCAGAGCCCAGCCCCTTGACCTCGGCCCCCAACCCATGACCGTACAGTACCGCTGCCTTGGCAAACCCTGGGTTGATGCCAAAGAAGCTCTCGCCGTGGTAGGCCAGCAGGGTGTGTGCCCCCTTGTCCGCCGCCTCGCTGCCCGTCCCCTTGTCATTGATGCGGGCGTCATTGTCCTTGGCCGAGAGACCGTTCACCATCCACTGCCAGTTGCCGACGCGGTTGTTCATGGTGAGGATGTAGCTCTCGATATCGGAGAGACCGCTGGCGCTGATGTCGCCGTAATCGCGGCCATAGAGGGAGAAGTTGGCCTTCCAGCTATCGGCCAGTTGCACGTCGTAGACGCCGCCGCCGGTACCGGCCAGGAACACCACGTCGGAATCGAGCCAGTGGATGTCAAAGTTGTCCCGATCAAAGCGCTTGCCCGCCCACAGCACCGCATTCTTGAAGGGGCCGTCGAAGCTCGCCAGATTGCCGATCTCGGCAAACACCTGACGGGTATTGAGGCTCGAATCGCTGGCGGTCCAGTCGTTGCTGGTCTCCACCCCGTCAGCCAGCATCAGCTTGTAGCGGGCCCAGCTGCCATCCTCGAAGGTCTGGGTTTTCAGCAGGTTGGCCTCCATGTAGGTGTCATCCTCGTTGCCAAGGCGACCGACAGCCCCACCCACCGAACCGGCTGGCGTGATGTAGGGGCCACCGCGCCCGCCGTTGCCATTGCTGTTGACCAACAGGCCCGAGCGGGCATAGCCGTGAAACTCGAAGCCCTGGGCACCAGCGGTCTTCTCATCCACCTGCTGACTGCGGTTGTCGGCCGCCTGCGCCTGCTCGCTGGCCGCGCTCGCCTTCACTTCCGCCTGACTGGCACGGCTCTCTGCTGCCTCGGCTCTCGCTTCAGCCGCCTGTACCCGCGCCTCCAGCGCCGCCAGACGGGCCTCTATACCGCCATCCGCCGCCCACAGCGGGTTGCTCATCCCCAATCCCAGCGCTACCGCCAGCGCCAACTTGCTCTTGAACATCATCATCTTCCTCACCTGTCATCTGTGGCCCGGACGGGCGCTGTTGTTATCGACAGACGGAGCATAGCTAAACCGCTTTAGCCAACTCAATACGGTAACTAAACCGTTTCAGCAACAGTGTGAGCGGGATAACATTTGTACAGCAGGAATTGGCGGGAGTTGTGAGGAGGATCCCTCATCAGGATCCACTCAATAGGGCGGATCCTGGCTAAACGGCGGGCAAAAAAAGAGCCGGCACAAGGCCGGCTCTGTTTATTCGGGTCGCTGAAATCAGCTGGTCAGATCGTCGAAGAAGCGTTTCACCCCTTCGAAGAAGCCTTCCGATTTCGGCTTGTGGGTCTTGGCAGCGGCACCGCTGAAGGATTCGTCCAGCTGGCGCAGCAGCTCTTTCTGCTGCTCGGTGAGGTTGACCGGCGTCTCGATCACCACCTTGCACATCAGATCCCCTACCTGGCCGGAGCGTACTGACTTCACGCCCTTGCCGCGCATGCGGAACATCTTGCCGGTCTGGGTCTCCGGAGTGACCTTGAGCTTGACGCGGCCATCCAGGGTCGGCACTTCAATCTCGCCACCGAGGGCGGCTGCGGTGAAGCTGATGGGCACTTCGCAGTAGAGGTTGTTGCCGTCACGCACGAAAATTTCGTGCTCTTTGACGTGCACCTGTACGTAGAGATCCCCTGCCGGAGCTCCCGCTTCCCCCGCTTCCCCTTCACCGGAGAGACGGATGCGATCTCCGGTATCGACGCCCGCCGGAATTTTCACCGACAGGGTCTTGGTGCGCTGGTAGCGACCTTCACCGTGACACTTGCGGCACGGATCCTTGATGATCTTGCCGCGACCGTGACAGTGCGGACACGCCTGCTGCACCGCAAAGAAGCCCTGACGCATCTGCACCTGGCCGGAGCCGTGGCAGGTCGGGCAGGTCTGGGCACTGCTGCCGGTGTGGGCACCGGAGCCGTTACAGACTTCACAGTGAACCAGGGTCGGCACCTTGATCTCCTTGGAGACCCCGCGTACCGCCTCTTCCAGCGTCAGCTCCATGGTGTAACGCAGGTCGGAGCCACGGGCCGGGCCACGACGGGCACCACCACGGCCACCGCCGAAGATGTCACCGAATACGTCACCAAACATGTCGGCGAAGTCGGCACCGCCGCCAAAGCCACCGTGGCCACCGCCACCCTGGCTCGGGTCGACACCGGCATGGCCGTACTGGTCGTAACGGGCACGCAGGTTGGCATCGGTCAGGACCTCGTAGGCTTCCTTGACCTCTTTGAACTTCTCTTCGGATGCGGCATCACCCTGGTTACGATCCGGGTGATACTTCATGGCCAGGCGCTTGTACGCCTTCTTGATCTCGCGATCGTCGGCATCTTTCGCCACACCCAGTACTTCGTAGAAATCGCGCTTCGACATACTCATCCTGTGGTTACGCAGACGGGCGTTGGTTACCCAACGCCCGTGAATTCATTGACCAAGCCGATGGGCGAAGCGGACTTCGCCCATCTGGGTAGGGCTTACTTCTTGTCGTCTTTCACTTCTTCGAACTCGGCGTCGACTACGTCGTCGTCAGCCTTGGCAGAAGAGGAGGACTGACCGGCATCAGCACCGGCTGCACCCTGGGCCTGAGCCTGCTGCTGGGCAATTTCCATCAGCTTCTGGGACGCTTCCAGCAGAGCCTGCTGTTTGGCTTCGATAGCAGCCTTGTCGTCACCCTTGATGGCAACTTCCAGCTCGCTCAGAGCGGCTTCGATCTTGGTCTTGTCGTCGGCAGGCAGGGCTTCACCGGCTTCGGTGATCTGCTTGCGTACGGAGTGGACCAGACCATCAGCCTGGTTGCGAGCCTGTACCAGCTCTTCAAACTTCTTGTCCTCGGCCGCATTGGCTTCGGCTTCGCGTACCATGCGCTCGATCTCGTCATCAGACAGACCAGAGGAGGCCTGGATGGTGATCTTCTGCTCTTTGTTGGTCTCTTTGTCTTTCGCAGAGACGTGCAGGATACCGTTGGCATCGATGTCGAAGGTCACTTCGATCTGCGGCAGACCGCGCGGTGCCGGACGGATGCCTTCCAGGTTGAACTGGCCCAGAGACTTGTTGTCGCTGGCGCGCTTGCGCTCACCCTGCAGCACGTGAATGGTCACGGCAGACTGGTTGTCTTCGGCAGTGGAGAACACCTGGGACTTCTTGGTCGGGATGGTGGTGTTCTTCTCGATCAGCGCAGTCATCACGCTGCCCATGGTTTCGATACCCAGGGAGAGCGGGGTAACGTCCAGCAGCAGTACGTCGGTCTTGTCACCGGACAGTACGGCGCCCTGGATGGCAGCACCCATGGCCACGGCTTCGTCCGGGTTGACGTCTTTACGCGGCTCTTTGCCAAAGAACTCGGCAACGGTCTTCTGAACCAGCGGCATACGGGTCTGACCACCAACCAGGATCACGTCGTCGATCTCGCCAACTGCCAGACCGGAGTCTTTCAGGGCGACACGAACCGGCTCCAGAGAGTCCTTCACCATGTCTTCCACCAGGGATTCCAGCTTGGCGCGGGTCACCTTGATGTTCATGTGCTTCGGACCGGTGGCATCTGCAGTGATGTACGGCAGGTTGACGTCGGTCTGCTGGGCAGAAGAGAGCTCGATCTTGGCTTTCTCGGCGGCATCTTTCAGACGCTGCAGAGCCAGCTGGTCGTTGCGCAGGTCGATGCCCTGCTCACGCTTGAACTCGTCTACCAGATAGTTGATGACGCGGTTGTCGAAGTCTTCACCACCCAGGTGGGTGTTACCGTTGGTCGCCAGTACTTCGAAGGTGGTTTCGCCTTCAACTTCGTCGATCTCGATGATGGAGATATCGAAAGTACCGCCACCCAGGTCATATACGGCAACCTTGCGCTCGCCCTTGACCTTGTTCACGCCGTAAGCGAAAGCAGCAGCAGTCGGCTCGTTGATGATGCGTTTTACATCCAGACCGGCGATGCGACCGGCATCCTTGGTAGCCTGACGCTGGGCGTCGTTGAAGTAGGCCGGAACAGTGATAACGGCTTCGGTTACCGGCTCACCCAGATAGTCTTCAGCGGTCTTTTTCATCTTTTTCAGCACTTCGGCAGAGATCTGCGGCGGTGCCATTTTCTTGCCCTTCACTTCAACCCAGGCGTCGCCGTTGTCAGCTTTGGCGATGGCGTACGGCATGATTTTCAGGTCACGCTGCACTTCTTCATCTTCAAAACGACGACCGATCAGACGCTTGATGGCGAACAGGGTGTTTTTCGGGTTGGTGATGGCCTGACGCTTGGCCGGCTGACCAACCAGGATCTCGCCATCATCGGCATAGGCAATGATGGACGGAGTAGTACGATCGCCTTCTGCGTTCTCGATCACGCGAGCAGTGTCGCCATCCAGAATAGCGACGCAGGAGTTGGTAGTACCCAGGTCAATACCGATGATTTTACCCATTTGACGAATCTCCAAATACTTTGAATAAACTGGCGAGGAACTCGCCTTAATGCGTTAACGGCTAGGTGGGGGCTGCCAATCTGGCTTTCAAGCTCCCGGCATCAAATTTTTTGTGCCGCCGCGGCCTTGCTACCTATATGGGGTCGCCGGACGCAGCTTCAAGCCCCAACCCTAAAAAACCAAACCCTTTGTCATGGTTGCGCGGTCACGTTGAGCCGTTAAACCGGGCAAGATGAGCAGGTGCTGCACTGCGAAACAAAAAGCCCGCCACAGGGCGGGCTCGGGCACCCACAGCCAATCAGTCGACCGCTTTGGCGATCATCACCATGGCCGGACGGATCACCCGACCGTTGAGGTCATAGCCCTTCTGCATCACTGCAATGACGGTGTTCGGGGCCACATCGGCACTCGGCACCATGCTCATCGCCTGATGGGCGTTGGGGTCAAACGGCTGGTTGATCGGGTCGAGCGCCACCAGACCAAACTTGGCCACGCCGCTCTGCATGGATTTCAGGGTCAGCTCGACACCTTCGATCATCGGCTTGAGGGCTTCGTTCTCCTTGTCGGCCAGTTCGATGGCACGCTCAAGGTTGTCCAGCACCGGCAGCAGTTCATTGGCGAACTTCTCCAGAGCGAATTTGTGCGCCTTCTCCACATCCAGCTCGGTACGACGGCGCAGGTTCTCCATCTCGGCGGCGGTACGCAGAGCGCGTTCACGCTCTTCCGCCGCTTTTTGGATGGCGGTTTCCAGCTGCGCTTCCAGTTCGGCAATACGGGCCTGCTCGGCTGTCACTTCACTGTCTACATCGGTCGGCTCGACTGGCTGGGCTTCCACTTGCTCCATCGTTTCAACCTTTTGCTCTTCGTGGTTCATGACATCTCCAATTCCGGGGTTACTTATGAGGGCCCTGACGTCTGGTTGAGCGACCGGACGACAACAGACCGACTATGTTGGCGCTATTATGGGGATGCATCCCCGGCTTTCAAGGGGTAAAGGGCAATCTGGGTTGCTGAATAGCCGCAACCGTCGGTTTATCCGGGTTGCAGCTCACCGTTTAACCAGTAGCCTCAAGGGGATAGCAGGCCCCGTCACACGGGAGAGCGTCACAAGCGGAGCAAAGCACTGTATACTGGCCCGCAATACCCATCCCAGATCTGACTGACTATGGATTCTCCGTTCAAAACCATCGCCCTGATTGGCAAACCCCACCATGAGGGGGCCAACCAGACGCTGACCGGCCTGCATCAATACCTGACCGCCCGCGGCTTTCGGGTACTGGTGGAGAGCCGGGTCGCCCAGACCCTGAGCATCCTCGATGAAAACGTGATGGATCTGGTGCAACTGGGCCAGCAGGCCGATCTCGCCATCGTGGTGGGCGGTGACGGCAACATGCTGGGGGCGGCGCGAGTGCTGTCGCGCTTCGATGTGGCGGTGATCGGGGTGAACCGGGGCAACCTCGGCTTTCTGACCGATCTCTCGCCGCAGGATTATCTGCTGCCGCTGGAGCAGGTGCTCTCCGGTCACTACAAGAGCGAACACCGCTTCCTGCTGGAGGCTTCGGTCTATCGCCACGGCGAGCGCAAGTCGAGCAATCTGGCGGTGAATGAAGCAGTGCTGCACCCGGGCAAGATCGCTCATATGATCGAGTTCGAGGTCTATATCGATGGCAGCTTTATGTACAGCCAGCGCTCGGACGGCATCATTGTCGCCACTCCGACCGGCTCCACCGCCTACTCCCTGTCGGCAGGTGGCGCCATCCTCACCCCCAAGCTCAACGCCATCACGCTGGTGCCGATGTTCCCGCATACCCTCAGCAGTCGCCCCATCGTACTCGATGCCGACAGCGAAGTACGGCTGCTGGTCTCGCCGGATAATCAGGACGATGCCATGCAGGTCAGCTGTGACGGTCAGGTGACGCTGGCGGTCCACCCGGGGGACGAAATCCTGATCAAGAAGAGCCACCACCAGCTTCATCTGGTACATCCCCTCGACTACAGCTACTTCCACGTGCTGCGCAACAAGCTCGGCTGGGGCAGCAAGCTGTTTTAATCGGCGCTGACCGACAACGGCATTGCCAGAGAGGGCGCCTGAATTGGCGCCTTTCTCATTTCTGTCGTAGCAACGTCCCCTGCACTCTCATATCAGTACCGCATTTTCATAGCCATACCGCACTGGCGCGGCTTTCCTTTGTTAAAAATGACGGTGCCCTCTTTACTGTATATAAGACCAGTATATACTGGATGCATACACAGTAATGTTGACCTATACAGGATGAGACCATGCTGACCCAGCTGACCGTCAACAACTTCGCCATCGTCAAGTTTCTCGAACTCGATCTGCAACCGGGCATGACCTGCATCACAGGTGAGACCGGCGCCGGTAAATCCATCGCCATCGATGCTCTCGGTCTCTGTCTCGGAGAGCGGGCCGAAGCGGGCATGGTGCGACCCGATAGCGATAAAAGCGAGGTCAGCGCCCGCTTCCTGCTGGACAACAACCCGGCCGCCCGCGCCTGGCTCGCCACCAACGAACTGGAAAACGAAAGTGAATGTATCGTGCGGCGAGTCATCTCAGCCGAGGGGCGTTCACGCAGCTATATCAACGGCGTGCCTGTCCCCCTCACCCAGCTCAAGAATCTGGGCCAGCTGCTGGTCAACGTACACGGTCAGCATGCCCACCAGATGCTGCTCAAACCCGACTACCAGCTCGCTCTGCTCGACGGTTATGCCGGTCACCATCTGCTGCTCGACGAGGTGCGCCAGCACTATCAGCAGTGGCGTCAACTGCAAAACGAGCTGAACCGGCTCAAGGCCGAGCAGCAGCAGCGGGAAGCCCGCCGCCAGCTGATCGAGTATCAGGTGCAGGAGCTGGACGAATTCGCCCTGCAACCGGGGGAGTTTGAAGAGATAGAGGAGGAGCACCAGCGTCTCGCCAACGGCACAGAGCTGATGCAGGAGTGCGGGGCTTGCCTCGATCTGCTCTATGACAACGAAGAGACCACTATCGCTGGCCTGCTGCAATCGGCCGTCGATCGGGCCGAGGGGCTGGTCAGCATGGACAGCCGCCTCACTCCAGTACTGGAGATGCTGAACGAAGCCCTGATCGGGGTGCAGGAGAGCCACAGCGAGCTGCGCAGCTATCTCGATCGGCTGGAGCTGGATCCCGAGCGGTTCAACGAGCTGGAAGCTCGCCTCTCCAAGGCGATCAATCTGGCCCGCAAGCACCACGTCAAACCGGCAGATCTGGCTCAGTACCATCAGGAGCTGGCCTCTGATCTTGCTCGCCTCAACTCCGATGAAGAGCGGTTAGAGGGGATGGAAGATGAGCTGGCCGAGGCCCGTCAGGCTTTTGTGCAGGCCGCCGAAGCCCTGAGCCAGAGTCGCCAGCGTTACGCCCAGGAGCTGGGCGCCAAAGTGACCAGCAGCATGCACGAACTGGCGATGCCCGATGGCCGCTTTACCATCGAGGTGCGCCCCGATGCCCAGAGCAGCCTCTCTCCGCTGGGTATAGATCGGGTGGAATTTATGGTCACCACCAACCCGGGCCAACCGATCCAGCCGCTTGGCAAGGTGGCCTCCGGCGGTGAGCTGTCGCGCATCAGCCTCGCCATCGTGGTGATCAGCGCTCGCAAGGTCTCCACCCCGACCCTGATTTTCGACGAAGTGGATGTGGGGATCAGCGGCCCGACCGCCGCCGTGGTAGGTCGCCTGCTGCGCCAGCTCGGGGAGTCCACTCAGGTGATGGTGGTCACTCACTTGCCTCAGGTGGCTGGCAACGGCCACCAGCATATGGTGGTGAGCAAGCATACCGATGGCAAAACCACCGAAACTCAAATGAGTGCCCTTGATGAGACAGCCCGTCTCAATGAGTTGGCACGCCTGCTCGGTGGCGACCAGATCACCGACAACACCCTGGCCAATGCCCGCGAGCTGCTGCGCCGTTGAATCAGGCCAAAACGCCGATTTGCAGCGATGGCAACTGACAGGGCTGACCGAACATGCTGACTGCGCAGGCACGGACGAGTGCCATAGCCTGCACAGTCAGCAATAGCCAATAGCCAATAGCCAATAGCCAATAGCCAACTGTGAGAACCGAACTCGCGTCAGGATTACCGACCCAGATCAATAAAATGGCGAGTTAGGCGAAGCTGGCAGCAACATGGGCGTGGATCCGGTTGCCTTCATGTGGCGGATTTCGCATAGTGTTGCCCCCCTTTATGGGTATCCAATTGTGAGGCTTTGTCTATGATCCACGTTTTTGGTCACAAGAATCCTGATAGCGACAGTATCTGCAGTGCGCTGGTTATCACCGACTGGCTCAATGGCCAGGGCCGTCAGGCCACCCCATGGCGTCTGGGTGACCTGCGCACTGAAACCCGTTTTATTCTGGAGCAGGCTGGCGTCAGCGAACCCGAGTTGCTGACCAAAGATCTGACCGGTGAAGATGTCTGGCTGGTGGATTTCAGTGATCTGGAACAGGGCCCTGCCACACTGGCACAAGCCAATGTACTGGGTCTGGTGGATCACCACCGTCTCGGTACTCTGGTCACCCAGTCTCCGCTGGATGCCTGGATCCGGGCCGTCGGCTGCACCTGCACCATCGCCTTCGATCTGCTGAGCCAGCAAGGTACCGTGACCCGCAGCCAGGCTCGTCTAATGCTGGGTGCCATCATGAGCGACACCCTCTGTCTCACCTCGCCGACCACCACCGAGCAGGACAAGATCGCTTGTGAGCGTCTGGCACCGCTGGCCGAAGTATCGCTGGCCGAATTCGGCCAACAGCTGCTGATGGCGAAAACCGACCTGAGCGGCCTGACTCCAGCTCAACTGCTGCAGCAGGATGAGAAGGCATTCCAAGCCGAAGGGTTGAACTTCATCATGAGCCAGATTGAAGTGGGCAGCGAACAGCAACTGGCCGAGCACCTGCCAGCCCTGCAGCAGGAGATGGCCCAGCGCGTGGCGAGCGAAGGGCTCGACTTCTTCGTGTTGATGGTGACTGACCTGACTGCGGCTGCCAGCCGTATCTACTTTACCGAGCACGCCAAAGTACCGGCCGAGTCCAGCTACCACCCGGGCTTTGTCAGCCGCAAGAAGCAGGGTCTGCCCTGGGTGATGGATCTGCTGGCCAAGGCCTGATCCTCCCTCGCCATCACCTATTCCAAAGCCCTGCCTCTGCCCAGGGCTTTTTCATCGCCACCACCAGTCGCACTCGCCCCTCTTGCTGACCATCTTGCTCACCACTGCGGTCTCTCGCTTACTCTTTTCACGGCTTATTGACAGTTAACGCCATAACTTTGCTTACATATTTGCGGCTGTTATTTATCAGGGCTTTGCTGCAGGATAATCGCCGCGCACAACCTTTTCCGTTTCCATTCAGGTGATCGATGAACATAACCCCCAAGCAGAGACCCCTAGCCATCACCATGCTGATCGCCGTGGTACTCCTCGGCTGGCTGCTCTGGCCCAGTCAACCACCCAAGGCGATGCTGACCGCTCAGGTGACCCGCGAGGATATTGCCCAGACCGTGCTGGCTAGTGGTGTGCTGCAGGCCGTAGAGCAGGTGGATGTGGGGGCTCAGGTCTCCGGTCAGGTTACCAAGCTGGCCGTCGAGGCAGGAGATCAGGTCAAGCAGGGAGACCTGCTGGCCGAGATCGATCCCCTGATTGCCCAGAACAACCTCAAGACGGCCGAGGCGGAGCTTGCCAGCAACCGCGCCCAGCTCAAGATCAAGCAGGCACAACTCAAACAGAACGAGCTCGCCTGGCGGCGCCAGCAGCAGATGTTCAAGCAGGAGGCGAGCTCACGGGCCGATCTGGAGAGTGCCGAGGCCCTGCTGGCGGTCACCCGCGCCGAACTGCAAAATAGCCAAGCCAATATCGACAACGCCCTGATCAAGGTTGATCGGGCCAAGACCGAGCTGGGCTACACCAAGATCCTGGCGCCGATGGATGGCACCGTCATCAGCATTGTGACCCGTCAGGGCCAGACCCTGGCTGCCAGCCAGACGGTGCCGACCGTGCTCAAGCTGGCCAACCTCGAGACCATGACGGTCAAGGCGCAGATCTCCGAAGCCGATGTCACCAAGGTCAAAGCCGGCATGCCAGTCTACTTCACCCTCATTGGCGATCCGGATACCCGCTATCAGGGTACGCTTCGCGCCGTGGAGTTAGCGCCTACCAACATCAACGATCAGGCCACCACAGGCACCACCACCAACAATGCGGCTGTCTACTACTACGCCCTGTTCGATGTGCCCAATCCCAACCATACCCTGCGGGTGGCAATGACCACCCAGGTGACCATAGCGCTCGGCGAGCGCAAGCAGGTGCTCACTGTGCCGCAAACCGCCCTCGGCAAGTCGCTGGGTGACAACGAGTATGAAGTCACCGTGATCAAGGACGATGAGACAACCGAAACCCGTCATATCAAGACCGGTATGAAGGATGAGATCCGCATTGAGGTGATCAGCGGGCTGAATGAGAAGGAGGAGGTGCAGCTCAATCACGGAGCCCCCGCCGTCAATGATGAGATGGCGGTGATGCTATGAGTGAGCCCCTGAACCAGCTGCCGTTGATCCAGCTGAAAGGGGTCGAGCGACGCTACCAGAGCGGCGACAGCGAAGTCACCGTGCTCCACCCTCTTGACCTCACCATCACGGCAGGAGAGATGATCGCCATTGTCGGCGCGTCCGGCTCCGGCAAGTCGACCCTGATGAACCTGCTGGGTTGTCTCGATAGCCCGAGCGGCGGCCAGTACCTGTTTCGCGGTCAGGACACCGCCACCATGGATGCGTTGGCGCTGGCCCGACTACGCTGCCACCACTTCGGCTTTATCTTTCAGCGCTACCACCTGCTGCCCCACCTCGATGCCGCCGCCAACGTGGAGATCCCCGCCGTCTATGCCGGCACCAGCCGCCCGGATCGCCAGGCACGTGCGCGTCAGCTGCTGGGCAGACTGGGGCTGGCCGATCGCAGCCACCATACCCCGGGCCAGCTCTCCGGCGGTCAGCAGCAGCGGGTCAGCATCGCCCGGGCGCTGGCCAATGGCGGCGAAGTGATCCTCGCCGATGAACCGACCGGCGCACTGGATAGCCAGAGCGGCAAGGAGGTGATGGCGATCCTCAAGGAGCTGCACGCTCAGGGCCACACCATCATTCTGGTCACCCACGATATGAACGTGGCCAGCCATGCCGACCGGATCATCACTCTCAAGGATGGTCGGATTGAACAAGATAGCGGCCCCTGCCAAACGGCCGTGTTGGCTCCAGCCACCGCCACAAGCACAACCACTGCCCCTCAAAAAATAGTGCCCACTAAAGGCGCCATGGGTCACGACTGGGATCGCTATCGGGAAGCGGGACGGATGGCGATCCATGCCATGCTCGCCCACCGGATGCGCACCTTCCTCACCATGCTCGGCATCATCATCGGCATCGCCGCCGTGGTGAGTGTGGTGGCGCTGGGGCAAGGGGCGCGCGCCAAGGTGATCGACCAGATCAATGCGATGGGCACCAACACCATCGAAATCTTCCCGGGTAAAGGATGGGGCGATGAGAAGATGGCCAGCATCCAGACCCTCAACAAGGGGGATCTCGATGCCCTGTTGGGGCAACCCTATCTTGCGGGCGCCAGCCCAGAGATTGGCAGCTCCGGCCAGTTGCGCTACCGCAACAAGACCAACAGCGGCAATGTGACCGGGGTCGGTAACGACTATTTCAAGGTAAAGGGGATGACGCTGGTCAGTGGTCGCTTACTGGAGTGGCAAGATATCCAGCAGCGTGCCGCCGTCGCCGTGGTGGACAAGAAGAGTATCACCAGCCTGCTTGGCAAGGAGGAGCCGGTCGGCAAGGTGGTACTGGTCGGCACCTTGCCGGTGCGGATTGTCGGTGTGGTCTCGCAGGAGACCGGCTTTGGCCCCACCAGCCAGTCGGTCAATATCTGGCTACCCTACAGCGCGGTGATGAGTCGCCTCATCTCGCAGCACCACTTCAGCCAGATCACCATCCGGGTCAAAGACGGGGTACAACCGGCACTGGCCGAGCAGGCGGTGATCGAGCTGATCACCAAGCGCCACGGGGTGAAGGATTTCTTCACCTTCAGTAGCGACAACATCATCAAATCGGTGGAGAAAACCACCGCCACCATGACCCTGATGGTCTCGGCCATCGCGGTGATCTCGCTGATCGTCGGCGGGGTGGGCGTGATGAACATCATGCTGGTGTCAGTGGTCGAGCGCACCCGCGAGATCGGCATTCGCATGGCCGTGGGTGCCCGCCAGTCGGATATTTTGCAGCAATTCCTGATTGAAGCTGTGATGGTGAGCCTGCTGGGGGGTATCTTCGGCGTCGGCCTCTCGCTAGGCATTGGTGCGCTCTTTGCACTGCTGGTGGACTCCATCAAGATGCAGTTCTCGCTCTTCTCCATCCTGATGGCCTTTGGCTGCTCGTCACTCATCGGGATCCTGTTTGGTTACCTGCCGGCACGCAATGCGGCGCGGCTCGACCCTGTTGTCGCACTGGCGAGGGAATAACAATGCACAAACTCTCCTGGCTGGCTCTCTCTATGGCCCTCAGCGGCTGCAGTCAGCACAGCACCTATCAAAGACCCGAGCTGGCAATCGCCCCCACATGGCAACAGGCAGACGGCGCCCAACTGGCTGCGCAGGCAGGCCCCTGGTGGCGGGAATTTCATGATCCCCAGCTCGACAAATTGGTCGAGGCGGTACTGGCTGCCAACCCGGACATGCATGTGGCGGCCCTCAAGCTCAAAAGCGCCCGACTGGGCGCCGAGCAAGCCGATACCAACCTCACCCCCTCGGTCAATGGCACTATCGCCGCCAGTGGCAACAAGGATCTGAAAACCGGCAAAGGCACCAACAGTCTGGGCCCCTCGCTGAGCCTCAGTTACGAAGTGGATTTGTGGGGCAAGCTTGCCTCGGTGCGAGATCAGGCAAGCTGGGAGGCGGCGGCAAGCGAGCAGGATCTCGCCAGCACCCGACTACTGCTGATCGGCAATACCCTGGAGCAGTATTGGCAGCTCGGCTATCTCGGCTCTGCCATCACCCTTGGGGAACAGCAGCTGGCCAATCTGATCCGTACCGAGCAGCTGACCCAGACCAAATACCAGGCAGGCGCCATCACCCGGCTCGATCTGGCGCAGGCACGCCAACAGTTGGCCGGAAAACAGGCTGAGCTGGCCTCCCTCAAGGCGCAGCAGGAGCAGGCTCGCAATGCCCTGCGTCTGTTGCTGGGCCGCAGCAGCGGGCCGCTGGAGTATGCACCCGCTTCCCTTGCAAAGCAGACCATTCCTGAACTTGCGGTGGGTATTCCGGCTGATGTGCTGGCACGCCGCCCCGACGTCAAAGCGGCCGAATTGCGGCTGCGCAAGACGCTGGCAAAAGGGGACGAGATCCGCACCAGCTTCTACCCCAGCCTGACCCTGACCGGCAGCGCCAGCACCGCATCTGATAGATTGGCGCAGGTGCTGCAAAATCCGGTTGGTACGCTGGGAGCCAGCCTCGCCCTCCCCTTCCTTGAATACAACCGCACCCAGCTCGCCATCGAAAGCTCAGAGCTGGATTACCAAATCGCTGAAACCGAGTTTCGCAAACAGCTCTACACCGCACTGGTGGAGGTGGAAGACAATCTGGCTGCCCGCCACTATGGCCAGCAGCGACTCGATTATCTGCAGGAACAGCTGAGTTATGCCCAGGAGGCCGAACGACTGGCCAAGGCTCGCTTCCAGGCGGGTGCGACCGGCGTGCAAGCCTGGCTTGATGAGCAGAACCGGCTATGGGATGCCCAGCAGAGCCTGCTGGCCCAGCAAAAAGAGCAGCTCACCACCACCGCCAAAATCTATCGCGCCCTGGGTGGGAGCGATAGCGTGACGCCCCGATAGCGCTTCACCTGGGCATTCCCCACTCCGCCGGCAGAGTGGGGAATGCCATCATCATCGACCGCACAGAATTCCCTCTCCCACACGGTAACCGAACTCCATTGCCCATCATCAGGGGCTGTTATGGCAGCGCAGCCCATTACATGCATCGGTGACCCAGAATATCCCGGCCATACCTTGCGGCTATCTCTATCCCCCACGCTCCCTGACCGGAGATAACGGTTACCGGATATTCCATCCGCAGAGAGCTCGGTTCTTACCGAGCCGCGCCCCGTGAATCATGAGCGACATATCCGAAGCGCATATCTGCACGACGCATACAAATAGCGATATCACGCAGTTAATCCTGCACGACAAAATTAATCACAAACAACGAGTGATATTGAGCAAAGTAACAGTGAAGTAAAACGACGGTAAAAAGGATACAAGCGAGGATGTAGATAACAGTGGGGTGAAGTGGCGGATTGGATAACAACGAGTAAAACGGCAAAAAATAATGCCGCCCAAGGGCGGCATTATTCAATCTCTGAACCTGACGAATTAGATCAGGAAATCGTTCAGGTCTTTACCCAGTGCTACTTGAGCAGCAATGGCTTTCGGCATACGGCCTTGACCGGTCCAGGTTTTTTCTTGGCCATCTTCTTCGTACTTGTATTTAGCCGGACGCGGAGCACGCTTGCTCTTGGCAGCGCCAGTCGCAGCAGCCGGAGCAGTGGCAGTTGCCAGCAGCTCGCGAGGATCAATACCAGCCTGCTGCAGCATTTCGGTGAATTCATTCAGCTTGCGCTGACGCTCTTCCTGTTCAGCACGCTCCTGTTCAACAGAATCGGCGCGCTCTTGGTAAACCAGGTCAAACTTCTCTTTAGCTTCCAGCAGTTGCTCAAACGGCAGTTCACGAATAGCCGCACGCAGACTGCGAATGTTCAGCAGAACTTTCAGAAACTCGTTCATTATTTCCTCACAAAAAAGTCGGTTACAGGGATACCTTTTCAGAATAGCATGGACAATTCGCGAGAACATACAGTTTTTCTATATTAACGTTCTTTTTTTCTTAAATTTCACCATCAAGATCGAATGCTTGCCACTATCAATAACAAACTGGCTGGAATGCAGATCTTCTGGGTAGAGAGGTGATTACCATCTTGTGTTCAAGAAACATCGGTATTTCAAGACTCATTAATTTCCAGTTCAGCATCCAACAAAACTAACTCGGTAACCTGCTTTATAAGCCTGAGCGAACATTTCTACCATACGTTCAACATCATGTGACAAGACTATGCCTATCTGTTTAGCAATGAACACGTCTAGAGCCAGTCCCTTCACCCGATGATGAAGGGAATACTCCCAATTGACTATCACCCCCTTCAACGCCATCGACAAAATTACATATTAATCAATTGGTTGGAATCGCCACATGACATTTCAAATATGCCTTTCATAGCCCGTTTGACAGACGCATGCGTCCAAAAACAGACCGTTCATATACTGGTAGTCCAGAAGGTAAAAAATAAAAAAGCCAGCTGTTTTTAACGGCTGGCTTTCTATGTATCCAAATAGCACTATTTATTTTTGGTTATATTCTTGCCTGATTGGTCAACACCGGTAATCACAGCCTGTGAAGCAGATCCAGTTAAAAGGGGCTCGGTTGGATAGAGCTTAAGCGCTTCTGCCCGCATCGCATTGGCTTCCTCCCTACGGCCCAATGCATTAAGCGCGATCACCATATTGGCGTATATGTTGGCACGCGGTGTATGGCGTACGAATGCCCGCCCCCACTCCAGATAAGCTGCCAGTTCTGTCTTGTTGTTTGTCTGCAGACCCACCATCAGACGAACCGAGTTCACATCAAACTCGACTCGGGTTAACCAAGCCATGGGATTGATGATATCAAGTAGCAAGGTCGGCTCTTTATACCCACCTCTTTCGTACTTGGTGACTACCCATGCGGTGTGAATTGCTGTGAGCATAAAGGGAACAACCAGCAGCGGGATAGCGATCGCCATAAATCGCAGTAACAGCCATGGGCGGCATTCCATATCCCACCATGATGAGAAACCCTGACTCGCCAGGTTGGTCTCCTCAATTTCGGTATCGATGATATAAATCAGCGTCAGCAACAGCCACCACAACACGATCGCATGGTAGAGCGGGTATTCCGTCTGGGTATGAAGCAAGATCGGTGTAACCAAAGCAAGCAGTCCCATGGCATGTACCCAGCGCACACTCGCCAGACGCCATAATAATGCACCTCCCATGATCACCATGCCGACCATGGGTGCAATACCGCCCTCAACAGCCCAATAGAGAAACTCGTTGTGGGGGTGGTCAAGATTGTACTCAATCTGCGCCATGGACGGATTCAGTGCTTTATCAGCCATGTAGTGATGGAGAAAAACAGATTCAAAACTGCCGTATCCCCATCCACTCCAAGGAGCCTGTGCAATCAGTTTTACCGCATAAGGCCAGTAAATAGAGCGCATACCGCCGGACTGATAGATCTCTAATCCGCGTTTTGCTCCAGCCAGCCAATATTGTGATAACAGGCCAATCGCTACAGCCAAAATAACCAGACCCGATATCCGCCATAGCAGCCGCTGTCGATAAAGCTGAGGCATCAGTAAGAACAGGGCTAGCAGGCCGCCTAACTGCCCCACTCGGGATTGCAAAACAACGAGCAGCAGTGCCGCAGATAGAATGACGCCATAGCGCAACGCCATCAGCAATCGACCACCCTCTCGGCGTAATTCCAGCCAGATAGCAAGGGCAAGGCCAGTTGCCATAAACGTCGCCATCACGTTTGGCTGTTGAAAGATCCCGTAAGGGCGATTGGCCTTGGTGTCATAGCCAATCCAGTTACTTGGCGTCAACAGGTAGAACTGCACCAGACCAAGCAATGCCTCCATCGCGATCGCAATCAGGATGAGATAGAGCAAGCGATCACGCTGCGCCTTATCAAAACGCCATTGATAGAGTCCAAACAAAAACAGCAGACCAGCAAAAAGTCCCAGCAATCGGGGAATGGCATAATCCTTGAGTGCAAAGCCTGGATAGAGCATCGGGAGCAGTAGCAAGAGTGCCCCTATCCATAAGCCCGCTTGTAATGGAGAAAACACCAGACGCAGGCGTAACGTTACTTGCCACAATCCCAATCCAATAGCCAGCGAGGCAAAAACCCATCCCCATGCGTTAAATGGCAGATACAGCCCTGCGCCTCCGGGGTTGTGCATAAAAAAATGCACTCCAAGTAACCAATATGATGAAGATAAAATCCAATACAAGCTGCTCATATATTATTTCCGTATACTCAACGAGCCCCAAACCCTGTCAGCATTGTTTTAATAGTTTTGATTACTATTAATAGATCAAGCCAAAGCGAAAAATTCTTAATATAATAAAAGTCATATTCTAATTTTATACGAGCACTATCTGTATCAGCTGAGTAGCCATGCATAACCTGAGCCCATCCGCTTATACCAGGACGGACCATATGACGATACATATAGAATGGTAACTCAGACTCAAATCTCTCTACAAAAAAACGCTGTTCAGGTCGTGGACCAATCAAGCTCATATCCCCTTTAAGAACATTAAAAAATTGCGGGAGCTCATCAATTCTATATTTACGAATAAAATGACCAACACGAGTAATCCGTTTGTCAGCTTCCTGAGCAAAACATGCATTGTCTAATGATGAACTGTCATGCATACTACGAAATTTATATATTAAAAAGTCTTTATTACCAAACCCAACTCTTTTTTGCTTAAAGAAAACAGGGCCGGGGCTTTCCAGTTTTATTAAAATTGCCGTTATAATTATCACCGGTATAGAAAAGGGAATTGAAATTATAACAATCAAAAGATCAGCAAGTCTTTTTAAAAAGAAATAAAACAACGAGGGAATAGCAGAACCCAAGTCATTTTCATATAATTGCTCAACGCTGACTCGGCCTGTTAATGATGCATATATAGTTTTGCTGTGATAGATTGGTATCCCTAACAAAACGAAATCAGTTAATACTTTTTGCCATTCACTCGTCAAATCAGATGAGTGAAAGTCAGCAACTACGGCATTACCACAAAACAGAGATATATCAGGTTTGTGAAGAACATTCCATTCAACAGCAGTCAAGGCACACAGTTTCTGATAATTGCCAACCGGGATGATAGAATACTTAACTTTGCCAGATCGTACCCCTAAGTCATAAATAATCCAGCAAGAGACTAAAGCCAATATATACGAGCTTATAATTACTGGTCTACTATACTCAAGACGAAATATAAGCAACACACCGAATAATATACCATACACTGCAGTTACTGTTGGAATCATATACGATAAGGCATTAACTCCAGGATAGCAAAGCACTCGACTCAGGAAAAAACCAGCCGTAATACATGTTATAAAGATGCCTAAAAGTGAATTTATCTTTACATCATCAAGGATATTCCAAAAGTCTCCTCCCCAAAACAAAAATGCAGGTAGTAATGTTGATGCCAAAGATGTAAAAAAGAACATTATAGTATAATTAAACCGTACAAGGTCATACCAACGACCACCATATGGATAATAGTTATTATTTATCATGAAAAACTCATTTAGTCATCAACCACAGGGGTGAGCACCATCGATATGATGAGCCAATATATCAAAATATATGCCAATGATTTTTTTTTCATCGAATCTGGCACTGACAAATTGCCTCCCAGCATTACCCATCAAGGTTCTTTGAGCTGTAGTCATTCGTATGAATGTCATCATCGCATCAGCCAATGATGAAACATTTCTAGCTTGACAGAGTAACCCGGTTTTCTCATGTAGCAGTACATCTCTACATCCAGGGACATCGGTAACAATAATTGGCTTTGCCATTGCAGCAGCTTCGATCATAGTTCTTGGCAATCCTTCGCGATAAGACGGTAACACAATACAATCACTTTCCATTATGATAGGCCTAACATCATGTGTAGTACCGAGATATTCCAGCACACCTTCATTGATCCATTCATGCAACTGTGCATATCCGATCGCTCGTGGGTTATCAGCCTGAACATCGCCTAACAATTTAAACTTTATGTTTGGATGACTAATGTGAATCTGCTTTGCGGCTGCTACATATTCTCCAATCCCCTTATCCCATAACAACCGCGCAATGAGCAAAAAACTAACCGAGTCATCTTCAGCAAATTTCTCTGAAGGATAAAAAAAACTCAAATCAACACCCTCGCCAGGCAGTAACCGAGTCTTTCTTTCATATACCAACTGTCTTGATACAAATTCAAGGCGATCATCTTCATTTAAGAAAATGACTAGCTTAGGATATTTAAAAGCGAATTTATAAAGCAATCTTACTACTTTAGGCACCCAACCATCATTCATAAAAGCATATCCTAACCCAGTGGTTATAGCCAAGGCAGGTGTGCGACAAAGATGTGCAGCAAAAGAACCATATATATTTGGTTTTACCGTATAATGGATAATTAAATCCGCATTAATTCTCCTATATATTCTTACGAAATCAAATATTAATTTTAGTTCAACAATTGGGTTGACTCCTTTAGGGGATAGTGCCAACGGTATAAATGAACACCCCAAATCACAGAGCGAAAAAACTGTATTATCAGGTGGCGCAACAATGGTTATGCGATATCCATGTTGTATAAGTGCAGATAATAATCCGCGGCGAAAATTCCACATTGACCACGCTGTATTGCTCACCATACAAAGATGTTTGCTCATGTGTAGTCCTTGTACAAATTTAACCAACGCAGACAGATAGTCTCTATTGAATAATGGTTAATAATCCGAGTCCGAGCCCCCTTGGTCATCACGTCTCTCTCAAGCGGCGAGAGCATCATAGCCTGCTCAATCGCGGTAAATAGCTGCTGACTATTTTTAGAGGGGACAAGCAATCCAGCAGAGCCAACCACTTCCCTCACTCCACCACAATCGGTGGCAACCACTACCCGCTCAGTAGCCATAGCCTCAGCCACAACTAAACCAAACCCCTCCCAAGCTGATGACAACACAAATATATCTGCTGCACTCATCCAGTCTTCAACATCATAGCGCAGCCCCAAGAAATGAACTCGCTCGCTAATCCCTTGTGCGCTAGCGATTGTGGTTAAGTATTCTTTTTCCTCACCCTCACCTATGATGACCAACTTAACATTATTGAATCTCGAAGATAACATCGCAAATGCAACAAGCAAATTTGTATAGTCCTTGGCAGCGGTTAGTCTACCTACCGAAATTAACAATATGTTATTGTCATCAATCCCAAGTTGAGTGCGTAATTTATTTCTGACTATGGCGTTAAAATAAAAACGCTCTGTATCAATACCATTATACATGACTTTAATTCGCCCAGCAGATACCGCACCTTGTTTAATAAAATCCTCCACTGCCTCTTGGCTTACATTTGTGTTAAGATCACATAACCTTTCGGTAAGCCGGTATGCCAATATACGCCACCCTCTCCCCTCGTTAATACTATGCGCAGAGCAGATAAGCTTCGGAAATGATACAAATAATCGTAATAACCGAGCAAAAATATTTGCATGCACCATATGGCTATGCACTACATCCGGTTTATATTGATTAAGTAACCTGATCGCGTGCCAGTATGCTTTGAAAACACTAAATGGAGTTTTCCTCATCTGCAGTGAAACGATGTCTGCTGCCGTCGAATGTGGGCGATTTCTAATTTCATCGGTCATCGAGATAATTAATATATGGTGGCCCAACCTAATAAATTGATCTGCCAAATCGCACAATTGTCGTTCAGCGCCCCCCATACCAAGGCCTGTGATTACCATTGCAATTTTCATGCTATTTCTTCAACCAACAGTAAAGAATACACTGGAGACTTCTGACACATGCTTTGACCTTGCCGAACAATCGAGTATCTCGGATCACCTGGTCTCGATAAAACAAACCAAAACCACATGGATTACTTCTTAGATTTTTTTTAAAATTTGAGGTGTAGCCATCAGGAAGATATTCACACAAGTATATTACTTGGTCTACATAAAAAACTATCTTACCTATATCGGCAATTTTATTCCATATATATAACTCTGGTACAAACTTTTCGTCCGGGAACTCTGGAAAAAGACACTCGCGCATAACATTAGTGCGAAAAACATAAGCCAAGTCACCTTTTAATATATGCCCAGCCATGATAGGCTGCATTACCATTGACTTGTTCCATGCTGTGCCGGAGATACCAATTATGTGACCAGATAATGTTGCTTTTCTAAAACACATCCCAACAAATTCCGATCCAATATGATTCATAACATCATATAGCTTGACAAGAGCATCACCAGTTAATAAGTCATCACTATCCACAATAATAATCCATTCACCGGTCGCATGAACCACACCTTCATTTATAGCGCGATGCTTCCCTCCATTTTCTTTATGAAAATAATTGATTGAAAAGTCAGATTTAACTCTATAATCAAAAATAAGCTCGGCGGTACCATCAGTGCTACCGTCATCGATTACGAGCCATTCAAAGTCCCGCCTTGTCTGCTGACACAAACTGTCATACAACCTTGGTAAAACATATGCTCTGTTATAAGTTGGCGTCATTATTGTTATCATTGCACGACCTTACACACGCAACCTTTATATTGATGAATGAAGTATATCGACATCGTCGCAGCCATCATGAAAAAAGCATTAGTTATGTAAACGATATAAATGTCACCGGAACGAAATACTTTTAGCAACAGCCAATAGTTGAATATGCTTATAATTAATAGAGATAACCACTTGCACATTATCAAAAAATATTTTTTATCACGATATAATCGTTGCATTAAAACGCTATCCACAGCGAAAAAAGAAAGCGCAGGCAACATCATAATAGATAATTCTGCAGCTAACTCATAATCTTTTCCAAATATAAAATAAACAATTTCATGTAGCCATAACCAACCCATTAATTGCAAGATACATGCAACTAATAAAAGTCCTAAACAGACCGTATGTATTTTTTTTACTCTGCGCCCATATAATATCATTGGCGCTATAGACTGCACAACTATACCAAGTAAAAGTACGCCCTGCTCGAGCATTTGACTAGCTACACCATACATTGCTAGTTGTTCATACCCTAAGTAATGCTCGATGAAAAAGCGATCTATCCTCATATAAATCAGCATCAGTATTAATGGTACCCAGAGTGCCCCACCTCGACATAACATTATCACTGCCACTTTTTTGTGCCAGTCCCAGATGCCACCTCTAAAATAAATAACACAACTCAGAGACATAGCTAAAAACATTGCTTCTATTGCTCGGCTTGAATAGATGATGAAATAAGATGAAAATAAAAGAGCGAGGCTTACCAAAAGCACTCTTAATAATAAAATTGCAAGACGAATTGCAACAACAATACCTATATTTGTGGTAGCTTGATAGTAGTTGGCTATTACTGAAAATGGTTCATTAAAAATGAGCGACAGTGCCAATAGCATCAACATTAATATTACATCTTGATCTGCGACAATAAAATTTGCGTAGACTAATGTGACAAGCAAAGCAACCAAAGCGAAAAGTAGACGAAAAACAAATACTGAAGATAGTATCTTCCAACGCAAATGAGGATGCCGAACTAATGCCGGAACAACAACTTCCGAGCCGGCAATCAATGTAACTGATGACAATAAAATGACGGCATTGAGCGAATATAGCCATTTCCCATATAATGACACACCGAGTAGATGACTAATTACCCCCTCGCAAAAAAAAACCAACCCAATGGTCACCATTTTTTCAAATAATAGAATACTAACATTAGTAATAATTGCGGCATATTCTCGATAAAATGCCACAATCTGGCCTAATCGCATCCAAGTTGCCTCATTATAGAAACAGGTAACTCAATTTCTAGCCAGCAAAAAATGAACATTGTGTACCGGTAGCTTCACGATGTTCTCCGTTATTGTATGCTGCTGCTTCGCTAGCCACACAAGATCACAAATCCCATCAGTTGGCTCAAAAGACGCAGGGGCATACATAAGAATGTCACGTACTTGTTGGTGATCAAAACGGTGACAAGCCTCATCCAGCGAAGCTAGCAAGGGCCTCAAGCGAGACCACGAAAGCCAACTCTCTTGTGCCACCATGATCCTGGGGTGTTCGGTTCCTCTGGCATCATCACCAATCAGTAACTCTTCGTAGAGCTTTTCACCCGGCCGTAACCCCGTCACCTCGATGGCAATATCGCCATCGGGCCGCTGCTCATCACGCAGTGTCAGACCACTCAGGCGTATCATGCGCTTCGCCAGCTCCATGATCCGTACCGGTTGCCCCATATCGAGAACAAATACGTCGCCCCCCTCCCCCATTGCGCCAGCCTGGATCACCAGCTGGGCAGCCTCAGGTATTGTCATGAAGTAACGGATGATGTCGGGATGAGTCAGGGTAATGGGCCCTCCTTTATCTATCTGCTGTCTGAATAACGGTACCACAGAACCCGAAGATCCAAGCACATTGCCAAAACGTACCATACAAAAACGGGTTTGATGCTTTTCACGGGTCAAGGCTTGCAAGATCAACTCGGCCATACGCTTGCTGGCGCCCATGGTATTGGTCGGCCGCACGGCTTTGTCGGTGGAGATCAGCACGAATGTCTCGACCCCAGCCTCAATGGCCGCCTGTGCAGCATACAGTGTTCCAAATACGTTGTTGCGCACTCCTTCAATGATGTTGAACTCGACTAGCGGAACATGTTTATAAGCTGCTGCATGGTAGACCGTCTGGATCCGAAAACTCTGCATCACCGTCTTGAGGCGATGCTGGCGCTGCACTGACCCCAGTAACGGCACCAGATCCGTTTCGATTTCTTCACGATGACACTGCTCCCGCAGGTTTTTGTGCAGGACATAGAGGGCGTATTCGGATAGTTCGAACAGTACCAGGGTGGATGGCCGACACCGCAAGATCTGGCGGCATAGCTCAGAACCGATAGAGCCACCGGCACCTGTCACCATAACCGCTTTTCCTGTGATATTGGCTTCCATTAATTTTGTCACCGGCTCTACCGGGTCTCTGCCCAACAGATCGTCGATGGAAACCTCATTGAGCTGATCTATGCGAGCCGAGCCATTCACAAGATCGGCCATCCCCGGGATGGAGAGCACTTCGCAAGAGAGGGGCTCAAGTGCATTGATCACCTCCTGACGACGGGCTCTGGTGCTACTCGGCATTGCCAGCAAGATCTTCTGTACCCCATGGTGGTCAATCAGGGCAGGCAACTGAGCACTGTGATAAACGGTACAGCCCTGGATCACGCATCCCTGTTTGGCGGGATCGTCATCAATAAAGGCGACGGGATAAAACTCATTACCTTGCAGTAAGGCCATTTGCAGCTGTCGACCCGAAGAACCCGCTCCATAGATCAACACCTGGGTACGAGCCAGACGGGTGGTATTGAGCAGCGCTCGGAAAAACAGCCGCACACCACCGACCAGCAACACCAAAAAGGAGAGATAGATAACAGATACCGTTCTGGGCAGAAAGATATCAAAGTAAAACGCAGAGAGAACAAAGAAACAGGTTGAAAGAAATGCCCCTAGCGAGATTGTCCATAAGACCCTAAAGCTGACATATCGGAGTACTGCGCGATAGAGCCCCAGCCGTACAAACAAACTGATGCTGACAACAATAATTGCGCCAAGGAGTGCCCAGTGATGAGGGCTATCGATGGGCCAGTTATGTTCAAGCCGGATCCAGTACGCTCCCCAATAGGTCATGGTGATCAAGAGCATATCAACGGCGACAGAGATGACACGCTTACTGGATCGTGACAGGGAGCCCAGACAAGTCAGTAGCCAGCCCCCTCCGGGTAAAAGCTCATTTTTCATTCTGGTACTCCTGCATTCAGGTGATACGCAAGAAAGGCTAACGGCAAGTAGGCAATGACCAGACCGATCACACCATTGAGCTGGCCCAATAAAATCATGACAGCGATCGGCGCAAGCCATAGGCTATTTATAAGAAGCACAGCCAATGTCACGTTTCGATGACTTTGCCAACGTCTCGCCAGATATTGATAGCCATGAGTACGATGCGCCTCGCTCAGACGACATTTCAGACGAAAGCGATTCAGTAACGTCCAGGTCGCATCAACCACAAAGACTCCGAGCATGACGAGCCATGCCCACAGGAATTGAGGTGAAGAAGCAGTATCCAGCAGCATCAGGGAAGCCAGCATCAAGCCAAGAAATCCGCTGCCACCATCTCCCATAAAGATCCTGGCGGGCGGAAAATTCCAGCACAAGAAGCCAGCAGCCGAAATCCCCAGTAGCAGGATCAAACTGGCAGACGACCACACTCCCCCAACCAGATAGTGAAATAACGCCATGAACAGACAGACGACAACGGCTTCACCTGCCGCCAAGCCATCGATGCCATCCATAAAGTTGTAGAGATTGATAAACCAGATCACCCCCAGCCAGGCCAGCAGGTAACCAAACCAGGCAAGATCCAGCTGCCAACCAAAGAAGATCAGCGCAGGCAAACCATTAACCGCAGATACCACCAGAGCTGCCGCCATGCTCTGCACAATCAGGCGGGTTCGAGGCTTGAGAGAGATGTGATCATCGATAAAACCAACCAATGCAATGCCCAGCGCCGCAGCCCATATCAATGCAAAGCTGCTCTGGGATATGCCGAAGGGCAGTGGGATCAGGGTGACAAACAACGGGGCTGCCAGCAGAAAGGTCGCAACGATAGCCATGCCACCGCCTCTCGGGGTAGGCACCTGATGCGAACTGCGATGATTGGGTTGGTCAAGCAAGCGGGTCTGGGCGTAGCGCCTGAGCAGGCCGGTCATGGTGATTGAAAGAAAAAGACAAAATATCGACAACAAAACAAATGCCAGCATCAAGACGACTCACTATGGATTGACGCCATCAGAGATAGGGTCTGAGAGAGCGAATAGGGTGCCGACCATTGTAATCGGCTCTGAGCCTTGTGGGTATCCATTTCCAGAGAGCCATAAATCCGTTGTAGCTTGGCATCAATCCCCAAACAGCGTCCAAGCACTCTTATTACTCTTGGTGGGAGATAAAAGAGCCGACAGCTAACTCCTTCTGCTTCTGCAATCGCCGCCAACAACTGAGACGTCGACACTGCGACAGGATCTGCGACTAAAAAGACCTGGTTCACTGCGGCAGGGTGCGCCATCGCATGGGCAATGAAGTCACACAGATTAGGTAACGCCAACAGGCTACGCGCATTGGTCAAACGGGCAAAGGGTAGCGGGATCCCTTTGTGCACCCAGGTCATCATGCTGGCAAAGTTAGCCTTCACTCCTTCTCCATAGATAAGAGGAGGACGAATGATGGTTACAGCCATACCACACTCTTTCGCGAGTGCCATCAGCCCCTGCTCCGCCTCATACTTCGAGCGTCCATAGGGATCTTCTGGCGGACTTTGCACATTCTCATCAAATGGCTTGCCTGGCTCGGTCTGCTCGCCATTCACTTTGATCGAACTGATAAAGATGAAGCGCTTCACCCCTGCTTCAGCCGCCTGTCGAGCAAGCGTGAGGGTGCCCTCTGTATTCACCGCTCGAAATGCTGCCAAGGGAGCTGTCGCGGTATCCGACATCACATGCACCCTGGCAGCACAGTGAACAACCACATCCACCTGTTGCAATTGGGTAGTCCAGTTGGCATCCGCAGTCAGAGAGGGAGCCTGAACATGGTAAGAAGCCAGCGGGTGACATCGCACCGCTCCTTTAACATTCGCCCCCAGCGCCAGCAAATGTTCACAGACCGCCTTGCCTACAAATCCGTTGGCTCCTGTGACCAAGACTGTACTTTTGATATCTGCCATTACCACCAACGCCAACCGTGAATATTGAAGAAAGTCACCATGGAACGACCAAACATCCAGATATGGCGCCAGCCTTTGCGGGATGCATGCCCACCGTGATGAACAACCTTCACCTGAGGGACATAAGCAATCCGGCTGATCTTTCCTGCCCGCAAACTGATGTCAAAATCTTCAAAATAGAGGAAGAAGCGAGGGTCAAACCCTCCGAGTTGCTGCAGAACATCTGTGCGAAACAGCATAAAACAACCACTGACAATGAGAGGATCCCATAGCACATCTTGGCCATTGAGCTTATCGGACATCTCATATCTGGATAACCGACCATTAAATGCTCTTTTGATCCGTCGAGGTGCAAACCCACGCAGAATAAGATCCAACACCGTTGGATAACGCTTGCACAGGCGTTGAACAACGCCCCCATCCCATGTCGCATAGGGGGTAAGCAAACCACACTTAGGGTGTTTTTCCATGAAGACAATAGCTTTTTCCAGTGCATCTTCGGCAATTTCTATATCCGGATTCAAAATCACATGATAGTGATCACTATGCTCTAACGAAAGATTATGGGCAGCGCCAAAGCCGGCATTTTTCCCAGACAGCACCAACTCGAATGAGCCATGCCAAAATTTATTGACCCAGGCCAAGCTAAGTCGCTCAGATACCCGCTGCGAGTTGTCTATCAGTGTCAGGCTCGCGCTAATTCCAGCCCATTCAACTGCCTTATGCAACGAAACAAGCGTTCGGGATAACAGTTCCAAATCAGGATGATAAGTCACTAAAGAAATTGTCAACATCTTACTCATGCACCAGCAGGACCGGTTCCGATCCATCCCTTGTTCACCAGAAACCTGACGATCTCTTGAGCACAGGCATCTGCACTCAGACTGACAGTATTAACAATGATGTCGGGGTTATTAGGGACATCATAGTCGGAATCTATACCGGTGAAATTTTTAATGACCCCATCCCTTGCCTTGCGATATAACCCCTTTGGATCACGAGCCTCACACGCGGACAACGATGCATCGATGTAAATCTCGATCATTCGCTCGCTCAAGCGGGCTTTTGCTAAAGTACGATCCTCTGCAAAAGGAGATATAAAGGCGGTTTGCACAAGTAAACCTGCATCCGACATCAATAATGCGACCTCAATAACACGCCGAATATTTTCTACCCGGTCAGCATCACTGAAGCCAAGATCTCCATTGAGGCCATGGCGAACATTATCACCATCCAGTAAAAAACTGTGATAGCCCATCTTATACAACTTTTCATCTACCAAGTTAGCAATCGTCGATTTTCCCGAACCGCTCAACCCTGTGTACCAAAGTACCGCTGGCCGCTGATGCTTTTGCGCTGCACGCTGAGCTGCCGTTATCTTATGATTATGCCAGGTAATATCATTACTCATAGAAAACCCTGCCTAAAATGGGAAGATGAGAGGAACAAGACATACTATCGTGACCAAATACAATATCGATAGTGGTAAGCCAACTCTAATATAATCACCAAGCCCGTATTCACCAGCGCGAAATGCCATCAGATTAGTCTGGTAAGCATATGGATTAATAAAACTACAGCTGGATGCATAAGCGACCACCATAACAAAAGGCAATGGAGAAACATCCAGTCCTTGTGCAACAGCGATGGCAACCGGCGTCATCATTGCGGCTGTAGCGTTGTTGGTGACCAACTCGGTCACGCACCAAGTAACAAACAATACACCAATAAGGGCAACATAGGGTGACACATCTTGCAGTACAACCTTAACCAGGCTCGATACGTAGCCCATCAAGCCACTTCCCTCCATTGCCTTCGCCAGGGCTAGTGCCGCCATAACGATCAGCCAAAGGCCAAATGGGAATCGCCGGCGCAGCTCATTAAGTGTTAATACTCCAGTCGATAACAATAATCCAAAATAACAGATCATCGCCTTGAGAAGAGACACCCAACCTAACGCAGAGAGTGTGATAGCCAATACAAAACCACCTATCATTAGCCATTCAGTTAATGGCCTGAATGCGCAGGTTGGTTTAGCGCCACGAATAATAAGAAAGTTTTTGGCCAAATTATTTCGATTGGAGAAATCAAGACCCGTCGCTAATACAAGAAAATCACCACCTTGCAGCGTCTTTTCACCCAATGAGCCAGACAGGATTTCTCCATTACGTCTCATAGCAACAACGGCGGCATCAAATTTAGCCCTAAAATCAGTGTCTTTAAGCTTACACCCAGATAGTTGTGAGTCAGGTAAGACAAGGACTTCTGTTAACTCATCACCCTGTATACCGTGACGCTCAGCGTAGTTCTCAAGCCCCGAAAACCGTGAGAGAAGGCCAACGGCTGTTGGATCACCTGAAAATAACAAGGTATCACCGGCCTCTAATCTATCTCCAGGAGCAACGGGTCGCAAAGAACTGCCCCTTCTGATAATCTCAACGAGAAACAGCCGTTGAAGATGCCGTAACCCCGCCTGTACCACAGTTTTGCCTATCATTGAGGATTTATCCGAAACTCTTGCCTCTAACAGATAGGGCATTAAGGCATCATTATCGAGTTTATCATTAGGCAATAGATTACGTGCAATCCATAGCCATGCTAGGCCTAACGCAGCGGCGATCACTCCAACCGGGAAAAAATCCATCAGATGTAATCCCTCTAACCCTGCATCCAGTATCATAGTATTAACAATTAAGTTGGTTGAAGTACCAACTAATGTCAGCATGCCTCCCATTGAAACCACGTAAGTCATCGGCAAGATAAGACGACGACCCGGGTGCTGTTGGGACGCTCGTAAGGGGCCCAACAAAATAGACACGATTGCTGTATTATTAAGAAAGGCTGAACTCATCAGAGCAGATAGCATCACGCGCCACCAACTTCCGGTAAAACCTCTGGCCAACATCCAGCTGGTGATACGCTGTAGCAAAAAAGTCCGCTCAAGTACAAACGCGGTACAGAGCAGCAGCACCAGCGTCACAAGACCTTGATTTGCTGCACTGGCAATCAAGTCATCACTGCTAATCGCACCGGAAATATAAAGCACGAGTAAAGCACAGCCAAAGATCTTTTCCGCTCTATGATGCCAATAAGCCAATGCAGCCAGGGTAATGAGGAAGATGAGCAAAACCCATAATGCTTCAGATGTCATAGTAGCTCACGGATATCTTTTGCATCCCAGTGAGGGAAGTGTTTCCTGATCAGCGCATTTAACTCCAACTCAAACTCACTGAATTTGGAGTCTTGCCGACATTCTTCAGACGGGATTTCACTGATCATACCTGCGCCTAATGTGGCGTTCGATATCCTGTCGACGACGATAAATGAACCCGTTTTATGGCTTTCTTGGTAAAGATCGACAGTTATAGACTGAGTAAATTTTACCTTACACTGTGCAATTTCATTCAGCCGAAGGTGAGCCGCTGCATGATGTGAAAAGTCATTAACATCAATTCGATAGTCAATTGCTTCGACAGAACCTGTTAAGACCCGAGTCCCGATTCTAATCTCATACTGTTGATGGGGTTGTAATGGCTGTTCATGTAACCATACGAGCATGCAATTCACATGAGACACATTCTTCCATTTTTCATCACTGGGCACGATGACATCACCACGACTGATATCTATGTCGTCATTGAGTGTCAAGGTTATGGCCTGCCCCGTTTCAGCAGAAGGAAGGTCTCCATCAAAAGTCACTATACGTTCGACCTTGCTCTCTTTTCCTGATGGCCAAACGCGAACCGAATCCCCTACTCGAACAACGCCACGAGCAACGGTGCCACAATAACCTCTGAATTCTCCATCGGGGCGATTCACGTATTGCACCGGGAAACGCAAAGCGCCATTCACTGGCGGATTCACCTCAACGGTCTCCAAAAAAGTCAGCAAGGTTTCGCCCTGATACCAGGGCATCACCAAGCTTCTTTCTACCACGTTGTCACCACGCAATGCAGATAGAGGGATAAACTGAGGCTCTACAAAGTTGAGATCTTTGGTGAAGGTCATGAAGTCATAGCATATTTTCTCAAAGCATTCCTGCTTATACTCAACCAAATCCATTTTATTGACAGCAACAATAATATGTTTGATTCCGAGCAACGAACAGATATAGCTATGGCGTCGAGTCTGGGGCTTGACACCCGACCTGGCATCAATGAGTATGATGGCCAATTCACAGTGTGAGGCACCAGTAGCCATATTACGCGTATATTGTTCATGGCCCGGAGTATCGGCGATGATAAACTTGCGCTTGTCGGTAGAGAAATAGCGATAAGCCACATCAATCGTTATTCCCTGCTCGCGTTCGGCCTGAAGCCCATCGACTAACAGAGCCAGATCAACTTCTTGGTCTGTGGTATTGAACTTACGAGAATCTCGTTGTAGGGCCGCAAGCTGATCATCGTAAATCAACTTTGAGTCGTGCAACAATCTGCCTATCAGGCTGCTCTTACCATCATCCACACTACCGCAAGTCAGAAAGCGTAACTGCGACTTCTGCTCATTCGATGTCAAATACGCATCAAAATCGCTGATCATGAATTCTTTAGCCATTCTAGAAATACCCCTCCATCTTCTTCTTTTCCATCGAAGCAGACTGATCCGAATCGATGAGACGCCCTTGCCGCTCTGATGTTCTCGCCTGAAGCATCTCAGCGATAATAGCGGGTAGCGTGTCTGCATTTGACTCAAATGCACCTGTCAGTGGGTAGCAACCCAGAGTGCGAAAACGCACCGTTTTCATCTGCGGCGTTTCCCCAGGGAGAAGGCGCATTCTGTCGTCATCCACCATGATAAGGGTTCCTCCTCGCTCCACAACCGGGCGGGGGGCCGCAAAATAGAGGGGTACTATCTCAATCTTCTCGCGATAGATATACTGCCAAATATCTTGCTCTGTCCAATTAGATAAGGGAAACACACGGATACTTTCACCAAGTTTAATACGTGTATTATAGATATCCCATAATTCCGGTCGTTGATTCTTTGGATCCCAACGATGCTGGTCATCACGAAATGAAAACACTCGTTCTTTGGCACGACTTTTTTCTTCATCTCGCCGTGCCCCTCCGAAAGCTGCATCAAACCGGTACTTATTCAACGCCTGCTTAAGTGCCTCTGTCTTCATGATATCTGTATAAGAAGAACCATGGTCAAAAGGGTTAATCCCCTGTGTGCTTCCCTCTTCATTCGTGTGAACCAATAACTTAAAACCATGTTCGACTGCCATACGGTCTCGAAACTCGATCATCTCACGAAATTTCCAGCCTGTATCCACATGTAATAGAGAGAAAGGGAGCTTGCTCGGGTAAAATGCTTTACGAGCCAAATGCAATAACACAGAAGAATCTTTACCAATGGAGTAAAGCATCACTGGGTTATCAAACTGAGCAACTACTTCTCTGAAGATAGTAATAGCTTCTGCTTCCAACTGTAATAAGTGATTCATTAAGTTACCCCCCCCTCTGCAAGGAGTTATTTAAGATATAAACAAATTTTGTGTTTTCGTAAAAGCACTATATCGCCATCAAAAAATGATGGTGCAGAGCTACCTGGCTTTAGTCAATCAACCAATGAAAAATCTAAAAACTAAATTTTAGACTTAACAAAACCGACAAGCAAAAAATGCTCTCAATTCACAAACAATGAATTAAAACGAGCAGGCCAATAATTATCTGCATGTGGAACTATTGCAGGGAAAAATATAGTTCCCCGCTCATCTTTATAACATGAAATCAAATTTTTTAAATAGGATTCATAATGCCAATTCATCTCACCAAAATCTGTCGACAAAATAGCTAATCCAGCAGCGCTGTACTCATAAAACTTGACAGGGTCAACGAATCTTGTGACTTCATTATTTTTAAATGGAATCAGTCCGGTAGTGTATTGAGATAAAATATTACAAACCTCACCATGAGCTATGGCTGGCAATATATGAACATTCTCTGGTAGTGGTGGTAATATAGTTTTTATTGGACCATATAGATCTATCTGCTTGTCCTTATTATCATTGGCCAATTTTATTAACCATCGCCAGTCGAACCAAGATGCTATCGTACCAACATATACATAGTCTTTTTTATTTTTGAGTGTGTTATCACATGAGCATATATATTCAGCTGTCGCATTTCTAACTACTGACACATTCTTATATGAAGAAAACTTCATTAATAATGGGTGGCTTGAACAGGTTATTTTATCTACTCTATTTGCAATGAAATTCTCCAAGCTATACATGCTGTATTTAGAAAGCGCCGAATAAAAAGATGGATAGTTGTCCATTACATCATACCATGTTTTATTCCAGCAGAAGGCGTTCAACAATTTGACAGCTAATCGGCTCGGTTTAGCGATGATCAGCATGGCTTCTTGATCACAGATAAATCTATTCACAATATCGATGAGCGTGTCAACCTTAGCTCTATTACACAGATCGAAGACCAACCCTAGTGGCTCAACCGGAATAACCCCATTCACCTTGATGACTGTCAATCCAGCAAGTTCCGGCATCCCATGAGGTTCAGGAGCGTGGCGACCAGGGATAAAATCCTGAAAACTTGGCAAACGACCAGGGTAAGGGTCAATCCATAAAACCTCTTTAATACCTTGCTTTAGTGCTTCACGGACAAAGAAATGAGGCCGCTGGCTGATACTCAGCCAGGGCACTGGTGATAGATAAACCAACTTCATCAGGAGGGTCTACCAAAGAAATTACGAACTATCGCGACAATACGTTCGCTGGCATGGCCATCACCGTAGGGAGAAGCTCCTTTAGCCATAAGGCTATAGGCCATATTGTCCTGCAGAAGTATATTGGCTTCATTGAATATATTATCTTCTTCTGTGCCAACTAGTTTGACAACACCGTCTGTAACAGCTTCAGGCCGTTCAGTATCTCTACGCAGCACTAAAACTGGTTTACCCAATGCTGGAGCCTCTTCTTGCACGCCACCTGAGTCAGTGAGAATAAGATATGCCTTTTTCATTATATTTACAAAAGGACCATACTCAAAAGGTGAAACCAGTCTTATGCGTTCATGTTGAGCCAAATATTCATTGGTTACCAACCGAACATTAGGATTAGGATGCACAGGAAATAAAACAATGATGTCAGGATGAGTATCAACCAACTTCAATATTGCTTTACAAATATTAATCATTGGCTGGCCAAAATTTTCGCGGCGATGTGATGTCACTAAAACAACTCGTTTATCCGCTGGAAGGTTAACTCCTATATCAAATTCGCATTTTGCCGTTTCTAACAGTGCATCTATAACTGTATTACCGGTAACAAAAATAGAGTCAGGATTAATATTTTCACGAAGTAGATTTCCCTTAGACACTTCAGTAGGAGCAAAATGAAGAGTAGCCAAATTACCTGCTAAAACACGATTTGCTTCTTCAGGGAAAGGTGAATATAAGTCATTTGTTCTCAACCCTGCCTCAAGATGTGCAAACGGAATTCTTCTATAAAAACAAGCGAGTGCAGTTACAAAGACCGTTGTTGTATCACCCTGAGCAATGACCAAATCAGGGCACGCCTCAGCCAGGGTTTCATCAATACTGGTCATCAATCGCGCAGTTAATTGAGGGAGAGTTTGTCCGGGAGTCATGACATTCAAGTCATAATCAGCCTTGATATCGAACAAAGCAAAAGCCTGATCAAGCAGATCACGATGTTGTGCCGTAGCCAAAACACTCACCTTAAAGTCCTCTGAACGCTCAAAAGCCTTCACTACCGGAGCCATTTTTACCGCCTCCGGACGAGTGCCGATCACACACATGATATGTTTCATTAACGAAAACCCCTCAAACTATTTAACACCATCACGGTATTTATGTGGTATCCAATTGCCCCATTTATCTTCATATATCTTTTTATTTCTATCAAATAGCTCTTGTTTCTTTTCTGCTTTAAGTTTATTAAAACTTGCAGAAAGATGATGATGTACAAATACATCTTCAATAACCGCCACGTCATAACCAGCTTCACGAACTCGGTTACAGTAATCATCGTCCTCAAAAAAGCCGACACCAAATCTCTCCTCCATTGGGCCAACTTTCTCATACACTATGCGGCTAAACATTACACAGAAAAATGCTGCTGCTCTGACTGGATAGACTTCACCAGCATGCGTTCTCGTATACTCTCTTGCAGCGATAGCCATTTGTTCCATGTTGCTATAATTTATATTTATTTTTGCTTCATTACCTATGTTATTCGTGACGGGACCAACTAAACCCAATGATGGATTACGGCGGAGTCCTCTCACTAAACCATGTATCCAGCCTTCTGTGACATAAGTGTCATTGTTCAATATAACAATGTATTCACCTGTAGCCGCTTTAAGACCAACGTTATTACCAGCAGAGAAACCGAGATTGGTATCATTTAGACATAAAACAACGTGTTCTTTTCCCTCTGCATAGGAGATTAAGAACTCAGGAGTACCATCGCTAGAAGCATTATCAACAAGAATAAGCTCAATATTAGAATAATGGCTATGCTTCTCAATGCTGTGTAAACAAGCCTTGGTCAGGTCAAGATTATTGTATGTCAACACAATGATACTAACTTTAGGTTGACAGTTCACAATTTCAGCAGTTAGTAACTCAGCCCTGCTTTTCCAATCATGCTGCATTGCCCAATTAGAACGACAAGATGCTAATTCTTCGTTCTCAGCCTCGCTCATAGCTACAGCTAACTGCTTTATATATTCGCTGCTACTATGACCAACATGTACCATATCATCAATCATAAGAACTTCAGGCATGGCAGTAGCGACAACAGGTTTACCCGCCGCAAGGTATTCATAGACTTTCACAGGATTAGTACAGAGCGTCAACTCAACCAGTTTGAAAGGTATAGTGCATACGTCAAAAGCACTCAGATACCCAGGAAGGTCAGCATAAGGGACTTCCCCTGTGAAATGAATGTTTGGCTCCTTTTCTGCCACAGAAATATCACAACCAAATGTACTTCCTACTAATACAAAATCCCATTCAGGATACGCCTGAGCGCTCTTAATCACTAAATCCATATCAAACCAATCGGAAATAGCGCCATAATATCCGACTACTTTTTTTGAAGAAGAATAAAGCTTGACATTAGATTTAGTACTGAAAAACGCCACTTCAGCTGCATTACGAATAACACTATTTTCTCTGACCTCAGAAATGAAGTCCGATAAACGAGATGATGTTGTGATAACAAGATCTGCATCTTGTAGCAACTGTTGTTCTTGTTGATGCATCTGATCGCTGTTTGTCGAGAAGCCGGGATGATAGTCCATACAATCATAAACAATCTGATTCGCGGGTATTGCATCTGCGACTTTATGCCAAAATGGCAAATCTATGATTGAGACAGAGTTTTTAATATTTAGCGTGGATCGCATTCCATCAAGTGACATACGTAACTGATTCAATACCTTACCTTTTGGTAAGGTCTGATAAATCACGGGATGAACTCCAGATAGGTTCAGCTGACAAACGAATACATTTGGCGCCGGGTTATCTAGCAAAACAAAACCCGCTTTCTTCGAAGGAAAGAATGTGGTGGTTAAATAAAAAACACGATGACCTGCCGCGCCAAGCTCTCTCGCGAGATGTTGGGGCCGCTGAACTCGAAACGCCCAATCGATCACAGGGAATACAATAACGTCAAATTGACTACCTGCACAGTTCAACGCTTTTTGAATATTCTCGTCAAGGTGTTGCTCTTCAGAATGGGTTACTTCTGAGAATACCGGATAGGTACTTTGAATCAGCGAATATGTCGATGAGGACAACACTCTGCGGTCAATGAATGACTTGATTGTGTTTGCAAGTTGTGTAGGTATCCATGGCCGCAAATTACGTACTAATGGCCTGCTTCGATGGTAACCAGAAGCCAGCATCCTTTTTATCACTCGACGCTTCCAGTAGACCGCGGACAGGAGACGATTAATCTGATCAGATTGTTGATGTATCCGATCGTTTAAAACATTGTTTTGCTCCTTCAGCCTTTCGATTAACCTCAACTGACTCGATGAAATTTCATTCAACTCAGATCGCTGCGCAGCAAAATTTTCTTCGAGATCAGCAATTTTATTCGCAAAACTATCATTGATATTGGTGAGATGAGAAGATAATTGGTTTATCCATGTGCTGTGAACTGAATCCGAATGCAGGAGACCATCAACAAGACCATCGAGCCGGGCTATTTCACCATGAGCGACCTTATTTGCTTCGTTGATATTAGCATCAAGTCGGACAATCTCACCATGAGTTACTTTACGTATTTCATTGATTTCTGAATCAACCCTGGGAATCTGACTGTTAAGATCAAATATATCTTGATCATGGCGATGCTGGATATGTTGCCACGTAAGGCTATTATGCAATCCATCTGCATAGCGTGCATCTTCTCTCATGGCAATGGTGAATTTCAGCAACGACTGTGAATAATATTCGAGCCGTCCCACTTCAACACTGCTGATGACATCAATGGACTTAATATCTTGATATAAAGAGGATGCCAACTCACATAATGGGCTATCACCAGTAAGCACACCATGATCAAGCGAGATATCTAAAAAATAGTTTGAGAAATGCTCAAGTTCCAGATCATCGCATTGACTTCCAAAATGCTGAGCCATGCGCTCAAGTTGACGCTTAGAATTACGCAATAAATCGTTATAATCAACGACCAATGCAACTTCATTTTTAGAAATAGCCTGTAAAGCATCAAGAATATAACGTAACCAGAGCGCTGATGAATATCCAGCAGCGAACAGGTTTCGCTTAGCCAGCGACTGCGCGACGCCTGCAGGGTCACGAACACAAAAGACATAACGCACGTCTAACTCAAGCTCATTCCAGACAGCCTGCCAGAATGGAAGTAAGCGACACAAGCGGGGGTCTTTAAGAGCAAAGGTAGTACACGATAAAAACCGCTCTTGCATTAGAGCCTTAGCCTGCTCTCGCTTTTTACGCCAAAGCGGCAATTCAAGCACCCCTTGGGGTAAAGGTGTCAGGTCAAACCAACCAAGGCCTAATGATGCAAGTAAGCCATCGTTAAAAGCGACTACTTCAGCGTCTTCCCAAAAACCTGTAGGATTATCTTGGGCGACAGCAGTCACATGATGCCCATGATGCGCGCCCAGCACCGATAAAGCTCGACTCATGGCACTGGTGCCGCTACGGTGCATGCCCAAGACAACCCAAAGCTTGTTTTTTTTCATCTAGATGAGAATTCCGTAATTTGATTATTTGGTGAGTTAATCAGCATAATAGGGGCTGTGAATATTCTTACAACCTGACACCGTACCGACGCCACAACCTGACTCGCTCAGGAAAAAAATATAATCTCAGCACCTTGCTGGTTATACTCTCTTTTAATGTGGCTTTGTACTCACCACTAAATACAGTTGAAGAAACGACTGGTTCATTATTAACATCAAGAAATCGAGTGATTTTATTTATCGTAACATCATGATGATAACGTAGTTCATCGTTCGTCAGCAGTAATACTTGCGCTCGACTGAACACAGAAAAGACATTATCCAATTGCCTACAATAATGACCACGTGAACGATATGAGTGCAATCTATGAGACGAGCCATGTTGATATGGATTGCTATCTTCACGTAGCCTTTTGCCTTCAGCAAGAAGCGCTTTCGGATATGAGAGCGGTTCATCACCACGCCGACGTTCCATTTGATATTGTGAGAATGCCCGCTCAGAAGGCTCCCTCAGAATAACAATCAAACGGGCGGAGGGATTATATTCATAAAGTTTTTTGGGAATATCACCGAAATACATATAAATAGGAGTGGCATCACATATCACGCTTTCGTTGTTATATTTACTGAGAAGATGCCTATAGGCTAGATCAATACTATCGTTACAACGGCTTAGGGATGGATCATCAAAAACATGGGCCTCTTTGCCATCAGTAACATAGATATCAGAGTGCTGCGATAAGAACTCGGCCAGAGCAGTTGTACCACCTTTTTGTGTACCTATAATAAAAAGATTAATCTTGTTCATTACTCGATACTCACGAATGCTGTAAGCTGATGCGTGGAGAAAAATCAACCATCCCTGTTGAATCGACACTCTCACAAATCACTTGGAACATGGCGACATCAACACCACGATGAAGAAATGTACGTTCACCATTAACCAACGCTGAACAGCCACTGTTCAAAAAATAGGTTCCATTTCGTAACGCACATTCAAAATCAAATGTGACTGTCAAACGACTTCCTGCGGCAACGTAAGCCAATCGGTGCTCATGGTTACGTGTGGAAGTACCGCCTCCTAACTCAATTCCCGACAAGGTTTTAATAAGCATACCAAAACCCACTTCAAAAGCTTCATGCTCAAAATATACATTGAAGCGATATCGATAGCGCTGTCCAGAATCGAGAATATTCACTCTTTCACCGGCGCTATTCTCTAGCCGAACCTGGGTAATCAAGGCACCATTAGGCTCATACCATACTGTGGATTGCGGGGACATGTCAGCAAAAAATCCGCCAGAAGCCGTAGCGACGGGTGATTCGATATCCGCTGCAGGACTGACGTAACTGTTACCCAGGCCCGTCTCATGCAGGTGCTGACGAAATCGTTCTCGCTCATCACCTTCCATGTGCAACAACTTGTGATAATTATGAATAACGCTCTTTGGCTCACCTTCTAATAGCACTTCACCGCGATCGAGCAATAGTGCGCGATCACAGAGCTCAACAACACTGCCTGCCGCATGAGATACCAACAAGATGGTTACGCCCTGGGCTTGGAGCTGCTTCAAACGAGCATAACACTTGCGTTGGAATGCATCATCCCCGACGGCGAGCGCCTCATCAATGATCAGAACATCAGGATCGGTATTGATGATGACCGAAAATGCCAAGCGAACCATCATACCGGACGAATAGGTTTTTACTGGCTGATCAATAAAATCGCCGATGGCCGCAAACGCCAAAATCTGCGGCAAACGCTCATTCATCTCCTGATGCGACAGACCGAGGATCGCGCCATTAAAAAAAACGTTTTCACGCCCCGTGAACTCGGGATTAAAACCCGACCCCAGCTCGAGCAGACCAGCAACACGTCCCTTACAACTTATTTGACCACTATCGGGTTGCATTACTCCGGTAATAAGCTGTAACAAAGTCGACTTGCCAGCGCCATTGTGGCCGACAATCCCCAACGTTTCGCCAGGATTCAAAACTAGGCTGATATCACGCAAAGCATGAAATAGCTTGACATCAGCCTTAGGATTTAGCGCATGCCAAAGGGCCTGCCATGAACTTTGGTAGATGGGGAAAGATTTATTAACGCCTGTAACGGCAAGAACGGGCTGAGACATGGAGCATCAGAAGGTTGCGAACAAAGTGGATATGATATCAGTAAATGGAACTAGATTTAAGACTTAGCTACATCACTAACGGCAGAGTCTGTCAGTGAGCGAATTATCTGATATAAAAAAGGGCGCCGAAGCGCCCTTAATATCATCGCATCGATTACAGAGTGAAATCGACCAGAGAACCGGTACCACGGGTGCCGTTCTGGATATCCACGCCTTCTGCGTTGGATTTCTTCACTGCAACTTCACCTTGGTTGGTCTCAACTTCGAACAGGAAGCGAGCCTGACGGCCTGCAGTGATAGCAGCACCGACATCAGCAGCGACATCAGCAGGCTTCAGAGTAACAGCACCGCCGCTCGGCAGAGTTACAGACAGCGGCTTGCGAGTAACCAGTACAGTACCCTCACCGCGGCCGTTGGCATCGTGAGCTGCATATTCAGTGATAGTCACGAAGATCTTACCGCCTTCAGCCGGCAGGATCTTGGATACATCACGGATATGAATGGTGTTGGAAGAAGTAGTACCAGTGGTGATGGTATCAAACTTCATGCCGTCACGAGTAATGATAAACAGGTTCGCCAGCTCATCCTTGAAGTAGTTATAGGTAGCTTGGCTATCACCCTGAATTTCAGCCTTAACGTTCAGATTTACAGCCGGAACCGGAACAGCGTTGTCAGTAGCAACGTAGAGGGTGCCCAAGCTGTTCAGAGCATCGGTCAAACCACCGGCCAAGTTGCCAGCACCCAAAACGGCAGTAGCAGACTGACCGTCAGCAGCAGCCTTCCAACCAGTGTTGGCACCAGCCTTGGTCAGCATGTTACCGTTTGCATCTTTCTTGAATGCGGTTACATCGCCGGTAAGGGTCAGGTTAACCTTATCACGCTGAATGGTTTGGTTAGTGGTGACGTTGGTCAGAGCGAAGTCGGTAGCAGTAATATCGGCATCACCGATGTTCAGCTTCAGGAAGCCCTCAGAAACCAGAGCAGTAGCCTTGCCAGCATCAGTCAGAGACAGCTCGAACAGCTTGCCCAGTTTGAACAGCGGCTTGGTGGCTACCGGATCAGCAGTGTAAGAGGCGTTCAGCAGAGCACCGGCAGTCAGAGCTACGGTGCCTTGAGAGCCAGAAACCAGTTTGAATGCTTGGTTAGCCAGGTTCAGCTTCAGCAGGACTTCAGCACCCGCAACAGCGGTAGTTTCAACGTCAGGGGCCAGAGCCAAACGCAGACGCTTGCCATTGTTGTCGATGGTGTGGTCAACAGTCAGCTGGGTACCGTCAGAAGTGGTCTTAAAGAACTTCTGAATATCAGCAACGGTATTGCTGTTGGCAGCAACACCATCCGGGCTTACTTCCAAGCCAGGGAACGGATCGGCAGCAGCACCATTAGACAACCACTGACGGATTTCAGAATCATTGAACTGACCATCGCCTTGGATCTCAACAACAATAAAGCCGTTGTTTTTCAGATCACCAAGCTCACTGAAGTTCAGCGTCAGGTTTTGCTGGGCTGTAGAGAAATCCAGAACCGGCTGCTTGGTAACAGAAGCCAGAGAAGTGGTGACGAAAGTGTTGTCGTTCGGGGTGATTACGACATCAGCAAACGCCGGAGCGGTAACGCCAACCATAATGGCCGCTGCAATCAGAGTCTTCTTAAACATAAGTTTTCCTTAAGGATCCTTATTGGATATTTATTCAATAGGGCTGAGCCTATCCGTTGATCAACCTTCGATGCACTGTGAGCACCGAGCACAGACCGACAGTTTCCCGCAAAAACAAAGTTAACTGTTGCAGTCCGTGTCCTGTGAGATACAACAGTTTCACTGCGCTCCGAAGTGCGCCTGCATATTCTTAGCTATAGGCTCATGTGTGTCAATTACTAATCTGTGACAAAGATCGCCTTTTGTAGCTTGCATGACACTCATGTACAAAAAGGCACCAAAGCCGCACAAAAAACAATCACACTTCAATACCAAATAGCTGTATTTGACATATTTATTAATCTTGCCCGTCAGCTGATCGGTACCGTTTGGGCATAGGATCCCAACCACTGAGCGTACGGAATTGATCTGTATAAAAATCAGCCTCTTCTTTCGACGTAATGACAAAAGGTGTTACAAGCAACACCAGTTCGGTTTTTTCGCTCTTTTTCGTTTGATATTTGAACAAATTACCTAGTACTGGAATATCGCCCAAGAGAGGGACCTTCTCTTCATTATCAGTATTGCTTTGGCTTAGCAAGCCACCAAGATAGACTGTTTTGCCAGAATCAGCCAAAAGCTTACTCTGAACCGCTCTTCGGTTAATGGGTGGAGTATCCCCACCGCCCGCAGAAACTGAACTGATTTCCTGCGAAATCATCATTTCAATGAGGCCATCATCATTGATCGATGGGGTTATCTCAAGTGACAAACCCGTATCAATATATTTATAACTCGTGGTTACTTGTGGGTCACTCGAGCCCGAATTACCGTTAGAGATTTCACCAGTCTTAACCACAATTTGATCACCGATCTTGATGCTAGCTGTCTCTTGATCTAGCACAACCAAACGAGGACTTGACAAAACCTTCGCATTACCCTCGCTCAACGCCGCAGCAAACTTGGCAGTCACATCACCGAATACACCAGTAAGATTCAAGTTACCAGTCTGCACTAATCCCGCAGTACCTCCAGTCACATCGCCTTTGTTGATATTCCATTCAAAACCCAAGCTACTGTCATTTGTCAATTTAACTTCTGCAATTACTGCTTGTAATAACACTTGACGTGGCCGCTGATCCACAAACTGTAACAGTTCGACCAATCGCTGATAATCACTATAACGACCGCTAAAGATAAGCGCGTTACGCTTCGCATCCACAACGACACGATACTGATCAGTCATCACACTCATTGTCTGTGCATTCGATTTTTTCGGGGCCATAGCACCGCGATTTCCCGGCTCACTACTCAAGCTGCGATCTGAGGCTCTTGCGGTGCCCGTATCATTCTGCCTCTCACGAACTTGTTCCGCTGCAGCCAATAAATCTTCACCCGACTGCTTCTGCGAGATAGCAGTATCACCGTTGCCGAAAATCGATGATACAACAGCCCAAGTATCAGCAACTTTTGTATTTTTCAAAAAATATGCGTACACCCCATCACTGCCGCCAGTTGGGCGAGGTTTATCCAGTCTACGTATCCAGTCTCGCGTATAATCTAGCCAAGCTTGTGTGCTTGCCGTGATCAATAAGGTATTATTAGACATTGGCACCAGGACCACACCATTAACCCCCTTATTTAAACTGACAGGAACACTCGCTGCGTCGAGAGCCTTAATAAGGTCTGTTGTAAGTTCTTCGAGTGTGAGAAATGAAGGTTGTACTACAGACAAATGTGATGCAACACGATTAGGAATATCTACTTCAGCAAGGAGCTTATGAAGTTGATTTATCTCGTCTTGCTTGGCAATGACCATCAATGCATTCAGATTATTCTGCATTAATACTGTTCCATTGCTCTCTTTTACCATTCGCTCGGCCAAGGTTGTCGCCTGACCTAATGGGAGGTAGAATATGGGGACAATTTCGACCACTTTGCCATAACGCAATGCAGGCTGAACAGTGCGAGATACAATAGTTGGAATAGCATTAGCCGTTTTTTCAGCAGGAATAACTTTCACCACACCATCTTCCAGTGCGAGTGCAACCCCATTGACCTGTAATACTTCTTCAACCAAACCTAACAGGCGGCGAGCATCGACAGGCTTGGTTACCCTCAGAGTCACTGGTTCTGTTTTATTTTGTAATGATTGATCGACGATATAGTTTAACTCTAACACTTCGCCAAGCGCCAAGTTAATAAAGTTATTAATTGGCATTTTATCTGCACTTAAACTTAATGTATCTGTTGGTAAAACTAACTTGGTAGCACCGACAGAATTACGATCCTGTGAACGTAGAAGAGGAGCTGAGCGGACACTCTGCGTGATATTTTGTGCCGGACCTAACTGTTTGTTTATTTTTTTCTCTGCCAGAATAGTCGTGGGTACCACACTGCCGTTTTGACTTTCAATTACAGGTTGCACACCTACTGTAGGTGTAGCCACACAACCGGTTAGCACTGCACTACAGACAAGCGTAAAAGAAAAACGACGAGCCATTGCGCTCATTATAATATGACCTCTTTGAAAATATTGTTAGCCTTATTGAGGCTGTACAGGAATGGGAAAAATTTCAAATACTTTAACCTTGCTATCTTTCTCTACTTCAACCTGTCGCTTTAATATACTTATGACTTGACCTAAACCGGCTAACTGCTCTCCGATTTTCACCGTTATCAGCGTTTTTCCCTGAAAGACTGCAACACGCTCTTGCCCACGCATGCTAATCGCAACTAGTTGCAACTCAACCTCTTGATTTTTCTTATTATCAGTTCCAGTATCATCAGATACAAAAGAAGGGACTCTCTCACGAGTTACAGTAAAGGGATTACCGATATTCTTTACCGGTGGGGTTATAGGAACAACACTTTCGATTGCTGTATTATGTATGGGACTATCCGCATCAGATGGAGTGAATACCATCCAGTTATAGCCCCCATTAATAATCGTCAAGGTTGAGAGAAAAACTATTGATTTTACACTTATCCATGAGGTCATTACCTATTTCCTTCACGGCTCTGAAAACGAAGTTCATTTGGCGGAAGTTGACGATATGAGACTAATGAGGTTGTTATCTCCGCTTTCTGATCATTTTTTATAGTAATGGTTATTTTCTCAGGTATTATCATTTTGTTTGATGCGGACAAGTTGTATATGAAATCAACTACGTTTTGTGAACCACCACTGAATGACCACTGACTAATTATCTTTTCACCTACCCATGGTCGCACAGTTGGCTCTTGAAAACGGCGGCTACCAAATACAAGTGAACTCTCTTTGTATGCAATTTCAATAAGACCGACCTGCTCAGCGACCCCGCGGTTATAATTTTTACTATCAAGTAGGCCACCAAGAAGTTGATGATATTGCTCATTGATAGTTTTACTTTGGCGTTCTATGTTATCGCGGCTGTTTTTTATTCGTTCAAGACGCTCAATTTTTTTCATATCAGCAAACATGCTATCTCTCATCTGAGTACGATAGTCTAAATAAGGCTCATAAATCAAAGTGTATAAAGTTATACTGACAATAATCAGAGACACCCACTGCACTAATGGGCTATTCAAATCATTTAGGAGTGATTCTTTGCTCACATTCTTAAAGTCAAGTTTAAAGTCCATTGATTGTTACCAACATTATTTCTGCTTTGAAAACTTGAGCCCCATCTCCCTGGACAGTAACATCGCCGAGCAGCCGAACTTGAGCAACCATCGGCTGTGCGCCCAAGACGTCGAGTAATTGGACGCTATCCTTAACACTACCTTGAATGATCACGCGCCCCTCCTCATAACTAAAATCAGTTAAGAGTACATCACTGGGCAACTTACTTCTTAGCATTTCTAAAAGCTGCACCACAGTTTGCTGCATCTTCTTGGTTGCAGCAAGATGACGAAGAATAGTGCTTTTATCAACAATATCAGCCCTGATTTTCACAAGTTCATTAGTTGAACTGTTTAAATCAACGAGATCATTATCAAGCGTATTAGACCTCATCTGCAACACAGCAAGATCAGATGCCATAAAAATCAAACTGGCACAAAAAAAGACCACCAACTGCTTTTTATAATCCCAAGGTGCACCAACATCAAAATAACCAGCGCATTTACCTGCTGATAATACACCAAGAGCTGGAGACTTTATTTGATATCTCTCCAGTAATTTTCCTGAAAACTCTATATGATCATGCGTGGCAAATACATCAATGTCTTGTACAAATAGAGCATGAAACCAACGCTCATAGAGCGGGTTATCAAGTGGGTAAAACTCTTGAATCTCTCCTTGGCGAGAAACCAAACAGCCGTAAAGGCTATCTTGCTCCTGATAACATAAAAGACCTTGTTTTTTCCTTATAGAAAAAATCCCGCAGTGATAGGCGATAGAGGGAACTATATGAGTTACTGGACAAGGAAAGTGAACTTCATCTTTGTTCCAAAACCACAATGCGACCCGCCATTTATCATTGCGATGATAAACTTGGTAATAATATCCATACTGAGGCCATTTAACTAAGGTAGCCAACTCATTAACCACACATTGTTCTATTGCTGAACGACTTACCAAGCTTACTTCATACTCCAGATATTTAAATAAACAAGAACGTTGTGGGATAAGGCCAACCACCTTGTTAAATTGTCTACCTTGAACATAGGCACCGCTCAAAGAGATATCAGGGCTATTGACCGTCATGGCGTCAACAACAGTAACAGAGAAAAGTGAAGATAGTTTATTTTTCAAGTAATTAATCATTTTTTATGGCAAATCGCTCATTATCAGGAAAGAGCCAGAGACTACGCCTGGGCGGGAACCTACTAGTAGTTCTAATTTGGTATTCTCCACGAGACCGATATCCATTATATTCGAAATATATATAATATCTTGAACTTTGTGTTAACTCAAGGCCTTCATTACTTAAGCCATTTTTAGATACAAATTCTGACAATAGACGCCATTGTCGATCACGCTTATACTGCTTAATTTTCTTTATTTCAGCAGGACTAAAATCATATACATTACGAGACAAAAGGCCATCAGGAATGGAGGCATAGTTAACCCATGATGAACCGAGAAGCGCAGTATAGTCCCTCAAACCATCTTTGTACTCACTATTATAAACTTGCGGTGACACACCTTCTATAAGCATCAGTTCATCAAGTGAACGCAACAATGCTCCTCTTCCATAATCACTGTATCGATCTTGCCACATATATATATGTTCTGATATCCCTCCAGGATCGCTAACTTGATAACTGCTAAGTAGCCTCCTCATCTTGTCACTATCATAAAATCGAAGACTTAATATTCCAGCCTGGTCTTGCACTCTAACAATAACATCATTACTTAATTGAAGAGCCTCACCATCCACTGGAATATATACATTGCCTAGAGAAAAGCCTCCAGGTTCCTGATCACCCACAAGCATAGAGAGAAATAATCTATGCTCCGCATCATTGATCTTTAATCGAGCAGCCCAACGGCTTTTTTCATATGCTTGCTCAGTTAATAAAGCATCGGTGCGGATGACTATCATCAGGCTAATGCTGATCAGTATTGTCATTACAATAAGCGTCATTGGCAACACCATGCCCATGCTACGCTTCATTTTTTAAAGACCTCATCATCTATATTACTACTTGATGTATATCGGGTAACAGGGAAAAACCAATTAACCCTCTTTTCATTCGATAAGACCATACTAATATTGATAAGTAGTGGCATGGCCATCTCTTTATTACTATCGTAAAAATCGAGCCATGCGGGCTCACTTCTATAATATTTTTCTTCGTTTAGAGGTATTGACTCACCCTCACTTGGTTCACGGATGGGCGCGAGATACCTGATATTATAACTTTTAATATCATATAATAATACTGTTTTTTCCTTATCTCTATCAAAGTACTGATTTCCATAGAATGGGTCCGCATTCCTTTTTTCTGCATAATTAAGAGTGAAATTACTCCCATTATTGGCAAACCAGAGAGTCGCTGTTGCATAATTACCAGGCCCCGCCAGGATCGGAGAGCCAGTTAATAAATAAAGACTTTGGTCATTGCCTTTGAAGAAAGGGCCCGCCTCACCATAATTAAGTGGAAACAATGTAGCGTTACTATCATTAAACATCATTGACAACCAGTTAAATCGAGATTGCAATGAACTACTCAGTTCAGCTTTTTTTTCCAAACGAGACCAAGCAAGACGCCCTTGATCGAGACCGGATAAGATAATAGATAATGAGAACGAGAATATCACTATGGTAACAAGCAGTTCAACCAGAGTGAAACCATTTGTTTTTTTATTTTTCATGCCAACCTATTAGTTCGAATGAAAATTTTCGATTACTACCTTTATTAAGACTGTAGTTAACAGTTATTTTATACATCTGTAAATCATAACCAGGCTGTGCGATGTCTTCTGAGCGAATTGGGAAAACACCACTGATTGGTTCAGCACTCCATTCATAATGTTGATCACCAATTTCCCCGCTCCCTGATTGCACTTTCAGTGGATTTATATCCTGCAGTGAATTGAATACATTTTCTTCAAAAGAAATTCTTTCTTGTACTTTGTCAACTCGCGATATTCTGAATGAACTCTCACCCACAAATCTGAAGACTAAAGCACTTACTGTTGCCATAATAGTTAATGCAATCAGCACTTCAATCAAAGTAAAACCATTATTTGCTTTTTTCATATGACAAAGTTAATTGACAATCCAGATTAGTAAATGATAATCGCCAAGTATTATTTGACTCAGTTTTTAAGAGTATCTCACCACCCGAGCAAACTCTGTCAGGTCGAAAGATAACAGGATTGCCACTAATGATTTCTATTTTATGCTTTTCTGAAATCACTTTCGTTTGTTCTTGCTCTGAAGAAAAAATAAAGAAATGGCCACTTTTTCTATTTTTCAATATGGCTTTTTTTATATCCGCCAAATATCCCTCTATATGATTTCTCTCAGTATATCTGATGAATTGGCCCCATAAATTTGGGGCCACCACAGCAGTTAACAATGCAGAGAGTGAAACTACGATTAACAACTCAATCATAGTAAATCCTTTTACATGCATTAGAATCTGCCTATATCCTTGTTTTCACCTTCACCACCTTTACGATCATCCTTCCCAAGAGTATATAATGCATAGTCACCATTGTTTTTTAACTCATAATGATATGGGCGACCCCATGGATCATTTGGAAGCTCTTTTGCTAAATAAGGACCATCCCAACTAACGATGCCTTCAGGTGCTTGAGTCAATGCGCCTAGACCTTGCTCTGTCGTTGGGTAATCGCTGTTATCTAATCTATAAGTATTTAGTGCCGATACAAGCAATTCTATCTGAGCTTCAGCTACTTTGGTCTTTGATGACCCTACTTTTTGAAACAATCTAGGTCCGACTAAACCGGCTAACAATGAAATTAGCACCAACACAACTAATAACTCGATGAGTGTAAATCCACGCATTTTATTCAACTTCATGTTACCACCCTATATCGTTCACAGAAATAATACCAGAAATAAGAATAACCATAATTGAACCGACTATAGTGCCCATAATTACTATTACTAATGGTTCCAATATTGATAATATTTGCTTTATCCCTTTTGAAAGTCGCCGCTCATACAGAGAATTGATCTCTTTGAAACAGATAGGCAATGAAGCCCCAACTTCACCTGTTTTAATAAGTCGAATGACTACTAGTGGAAAAACATTATAAGTTGCTAATGCATCTGCCAGACGCTCGCCTTCTTTAACTCTCTGGATAACTCTTTGGATATCCCTCCTTCCCTTTTCTCCGGACATGGCATTTGCAGATAACTCAACAGCATCAACGAGCTCAACCCCGGACTCTAATAGCTTTTGCATACTTCCACTAAATTGTACTATCACCCAAGCACTGAAAAGCGAAGAGAAAAAAGGTAGTTTTAACAGTAGTGTGAGTAGTTTTTCGTACAAAGTTCCATATTTAATATTATATGCAACTGTAGATACCATTAAACCCATAGATATTAATATTATACTGATGTGGTCACTAATAAAGTCTGACACTGAAATTAACTGCACTAAGCTACTCCCTGCCGCTACAGCCTCGTCAGTAATCATGGACTTGAAATTTGGGATAACATATAGAAACAGGAAAAAAATAACTACTAAGCAAACAGTTAGCAAGAAAGCTGGATATGTTAGGGCAGTTTTCACTTCAGAAACTATTTTTTCTTCTCGTTCCACCCGTTCAGCAATACTAATGAGGGACTCATGAATACTACCATTTTCCTCACCCAATCTGAGCATTGGCGACACATAGTAAGGAAAGATATCGGGTAAGCTCACGACAGAGTCAGACAGAGATAAACCAGATGATATATCCGACTTCATTCGTTTCAAAGCTACAGCAAGATGACTATCTGATGTAGTTTCAATTAATGACTCAAGACATTCATCCAGTTGCATACCACTCTGTCTGAGAGTTGCAAGCTCACGTAGAGTCGTCATTAGTGTTTCCCTTGAAATCTTTGCCTTAACGACACCTCTATACTTCTCAAGCAAAATGACGTTATATCCGCGCAGCACAAGCGTTTTGCAAGCCGTTTCTTCATTTTCAGCTTGAATCCATCCATTTAATAGCTGTCCATTGGATGTTCTGACTATATATTTAAAGTAGCTCATCCCACAACTCTCATAACTTCTTCAAGTGAAGTTTCACCATATGCCGCACGAAGAATAGCATCTTCTTTCAGCGTCCTCATTCCTTGAGTATTAGCAACCATATTTAATGATGATGAGTTTATTTCACAATCATAGCTGCTGTTCCATCGCATTAACTCAAAAATCGCTACCCGACCTTTATAACCAGTATGGTTGCACTTTTCACAACCAGTAGCAGACTTGAATTCCACATGTTTAGGCAGTAAGTGCGCCCACTTTGCAGAGAATGCACTCCAATCAATCCCGATCTTTTGTGCTGATAATGAATCGGAGACCGAACACTCGGGACAAAGCTTGCGAAGCAACCGCTGAGCCATAACGCCGACGATCGTAGATTTGATCAGATAATCAGGGACCCCAATATCTTTAAGACGAATGAAACTACTAGGAGCATCATTTGTGTGTAATGTCGAATAAACAAAGTGTCCTGTTAGTGCAGACTGAATAGCTATCTGAGCGGTTTCTTTGTCACGCATCTCACCTATTAACATCACATCAGGATCTTGCCTTAATGCCGACCTCAACACTGTCGAAAAATCTAGTCCAATATCACTGTTTACTTGTATTTGTGTCAATCCCGCCATTTGATACTCAACAGGATCTTCAACGGTAATTATTTTCTTATCATCATCATTGATCTGCGCCAGCAAGGTATATAATGAGGTTGTCTTACCACTTCCGGTAGGGCCAGTGATCAAAAAAATACCATTTCTTTGATTTATTATCTCACTAATTATAGAGAGTTGGTCTGGAAACATATTTAGTTCACGTTTCTCAGAAGAGTTATTCCCACTCAATAAGCGAAGTACCGCATTCTCACCGTGTACTGTTGGTGTAGTGGCTACTCGTATATCTATGTAAACTCCAGACAGTCTCACACGCATTCGACCATCTTGTGGAAGTCTTCGTTCAGATATGTCTAAACCAGACATTAGTTTAATTCTTGATATGATTGCTGCGTGTTGAGATATGCCTGGCCTGTCTGTGATCTTTAAAACACCATCGATCCTAAAACGAACAATAAAGGTATCCTTGTTAATTTCAAAATGTATATCAGAAGCTTTGCTTTTTATTGCGCTTTGGATACATTCATTAACAAATCTAACAACTGGCGCTGACGAAACATCATGTTTTTCCAGTTCACCTTTTGGATTAGTCGAAGTGCTTTCTTGCATCCCAGAATGTAGCTTGCGCAGCTCATAGTGAGAAACCAGAATAGGGATAGTCTGAATATCGTAAATCTTCTTTAAAGAAGATGCTACAAAAGCATCCCAAACATCAAGTAGTGCAACATAGATAATCGAATTTTCAACTAGCAGTGGATATGCTTGACGTTGGCGCCACCATTCTGGATTAAAAAATGACTCAACTAAATCGTGCTGGATATTGTCAACTTCCCCAAGTTTCTCATCAACAAATAAATCCAGTGTATATAGATCAAGCTGTTCTGAAAGCGCATTGATAATTTCAGCCTCAGAGCAGAAGCCATGAGAAATACATATCTCTCCAAATCTGACATTATACGGCAACTGCTCTTGTTGTATCTTTAGAACTTCATCCAAATTATCATGCGTTATATATCCTTTTGATACCAGGATTTCTCCAATCTTCATATTTATCCTAACTAATGAATACTATATATGATTATAGTGCATCACTAAAACTTAGCTTTAACTTACCAAATATCTTTGATGTTATAAATAACCCAATTAGTGAGACCGAGAAAAGATACAATAACCTTTCAATTGACAATTCCCCACCATATATCACCTCTCTTAAGGCATCAGCTATAATACTAATCGGATTCAGATATAGATAATCAGCAAGTGACGCAGGAGCAGTCTTAATTGAAAAGAAAACTGTACTAGTAAACAACAACACTAAACTAGCAGCAGGAATTATCTGCTGGATGTCTCTGACAAACACAGAGATAGAAGAAATTATATATGAAATTGCTAAAAGCGTTGTCATATATACAATTAAAATCAATGGTAAGAATATGAAATTCGCAAAGGATGATATGTATCCCATGTATAGAGAGTAAATAATTGACAACAAAATACCAATAACAAAATTGACTGTCGATGATAACACTACTGACAGCGGTAATACTTCTATAGGGAATACAACTTTTTTAACAATTTGGGCATTACTTCTTATTATTGTTGCAGCATTCGCCATCACCTCAGATATAAATATATGTGTGACTATCCCAATGAAAAGCATTAAAGCATAGTCTGCATATTGACTATCACTAACCGCCCATCTAGCTTTAAACACATGTAAGAAAACAGTCGAATACACCAGCAACATGAATAATGGATTGATAATATTCCAAACAGCACCAAATATAGTGCCTCGATACTTAGCACTGATATCTCTTTTAACAAGAGACCATGTAATATATAAGCTTTGTTTATTCACTATACTCACCATGTCCTAATCATATCTTTCAGACACTGTGCCGAAATATCTTTCTTGGACAGCAAGGGATTTCCTTCTATAGGCCATATCACTTTAATATCTGGGTCATTCCAGATTAATGACCTTTCACTTTCAGGAACATAGTATTCGGTCGTTTTATATAAGAACTCGACCTCTTCTGTTAGAGTATAAAAACCATGTGCAAACCCTTCCGGGATCCACAACTGTCGCTTGTTTTCACCTGACAAGTGAACGCCAACCCACTGGCCGAAGGTCGGTGAGCTTTTGCGGATATCTACCGCCACATCAAACACTTCACCTGCAACACAACGCACCAGCTTGCCCTGGGCATGGGGAGGCAGTTGATAGTGCAAACCCCGCAACACCCCTTTCGAGGATTTGGAATGATTATCCTGCACAAAGTTAACCGGATATCCTACCGCCTCTTCAAACAACTTGTGGTTGAAACTCTCAAAGAAAAAACCACGCTCATCACCAAATACTTTTGGTTCAAAAATAAGCACGTCAGGAATCGCTGTCTTGATTACATTCATCTGTCTATCCACATTTGATTCAATTTTTATGGGGGGGCATCTTCCCTCCCTCCTATATCACATCAGGCTTTGGCAACCATTCTTAACAAATATTGTCCATAGGCATTCTTCGCCAATGGCGCAGCAAGCTCACGTATCTGGTCGGCACTGATAAACTTCTGGCGATAGGCGATCTCTTCCGGACAAGCCACTTTCAACCCCTGACGGGTCTCGATGGTCTGAATAAAGTTGCTCGCTTCAATCAGGCTTTCATGGGTACCGGTATCCAGCCAGGCATAACCACGGCCCATCATGGCCACCGACAGATTGCCTTGCTCCAGGTAGATACGGTTCACATCGGTAATTTCCAGCTCACCACGGGGCGATGGCTTCAGGCTCTTGGCGATCTCCACCACGCCGTTGTCGTAGAAATAGAGGCCGGTCACCGCATAGTTGCTCTTGGGCTCCAGTGGCTTCTCTTCCAGAGAGATAGCGGTACCCTCTTTATCAAATTCCACCACCCCATAACGCTCGGGGTCATGCACATGGTAGGCAAAGACGGTAGCGCCACTCTCTTTGGCCGCTGCCGCCGCCAACTGCTTCTGCAGGTCGTGGCCGTAGAAGATGTTGTCCCCCAGCACCAGCGCACAGGGGTCTGACCCGAGAAACTCTTCACCCAGAATAAAGGCTTGTGCCAACCCGTCCGGACTTGGCTGCACCTTGTACTGCAAATTCAGGCCCCACTGGCTACCGTCACCCAGTAGTTGCTCAAAGCGGGGAGTATCTTGCGGCGTGCTGATGATCAAAATATCGCGAATCCCCGCCAGCATCAGGGTGCTGAGCGGGTAGTAGATCATCGGCTTGTCATAGATGGGCAGCAGCTGCTTGCTCACCGCCATGGTGACTGGATAGAGACGGGTGCCCGAGCCACCGGCCAGAATAATGCCTTTACGTTTGGTCATGATGCTTGTTTCTTATTTTTAAATTGCAAAAGAAAAGGGTGGCTTGCGGCCACACCTTTCTGTTTTATCCCTGCCAGTCAGAGAGGCGTTCAACGCATCCCAGGCCAGTAATTTACTTACCGAGGATCTCGGTCAACATACGCTCTACACCGACGGTCCACTCCGGCAGCACCAGATCGAAGGTGCGCTGGAATTTGTCGGTATCAAGGCGGGAGTTATGGGGGCGTTTGGCCGGGGTCGGGAAGGCACTGGTCGGCACCGCATTGAGCTGTGTCACAGCCAGTTCAACGCCGGCTTCTCTGGCTTTGGCAAACACCAGCTGGGCGTAGTCAAACCAGGTTGTTGTACCAGAGGCAATCAGATGGTACAGCCCGGCGACCTCGGGTTTACTCTGCGCAACACGGATCGCATGGGCGGTGCAATCAGCCAGCAACTCGGCGCCAGTCGGGGCGCCGAACTGGTCATTGATAACCGACATCTCGCTACGCTCTTTGCCAAAGCGCAGCATGGTCTTGGCAAAGTTGGCTCCACGGGCGGCGTAAACCCAGCTGGTACGGAAGATCAAGTGACGGGAACAAAGGGCGGCCCCTTGCTCACCCGCCAGCTTGGTTTCGCCATAGACGTTGAGCGGAGCAGTCGCATCGGTTTCAACCCAGGGGTGCTCACCGCTGCCATCGAACACATAGTCGGTGGAGTAGTGCACCAGCCAGGCTCCCAATGCTTCCGCTTCTTTAGCAATCGCCGCTACACTGGTCGCGTTGAGCAGCTCGGCAAACTCCCGCTCGCTCTCGGCTTTGTCGACTGCAGTATGGGCCGCTGCGTTAACAATCACATCCGGCTTGACCAGACGTACCGTGTCGGCCACCCCTGCCGGGTTGCTGAAATCGCCACAATAGTCGCTGGAGTCAAAATCAACGGCAGTGATGCGGCCCAGCGGTGCGAGTGCACGCTGCAGCTCCCAACCGACCTGACCGTTTTTGCCAAACAGCAGAATATGCATCAGGTACGCTCCCCGTAATTCTGCTCAATCCAGGATTGGTAGGCACCGCTCTTGACGTTATTCACCCACTGCTGGTTATCCAGATACCACTGTACGGTTTTACGAATACCCGACTCGAAAGTTTCTTGCGGTTGCCAAGCAAGCTCACTGCTCATCTTGGTCGCATCGATGGCATAACGGCGATCGTGACCGGGACGATCCGCTACATAGGTGATTTGATCGCGGTAAAAGCCCGCCTTCGGCACCATCACGTCCAGCAAATCGCAGATGGTGTGTACCACCTCCAGATTCTGCTTCTCGTTATGACCGCCGATGTTATAGGTTTCCCCGACCACGCCCGTGGTCACCACCTTGTAGAGCGCGCGCGCATGATCTTCTACATAGAGCCAGTCACGGATCTGGTCGCCCTTGCCATAGACCGGCAGCGGCTTGCCATCCAGTGCATTGAGGATCACCAACGGGATCAGCTTCTCGGGGAAGTGATATGGCCCGTAGTTGTTGGAGCAGTTGGTGACGATGGTGGGCAGACCGTAGGTGCGGCGCCAAGCGCGCACCAGATGGTCGCTGGAAGCCTTGGAGGCAGAATAGGGGCTGCTAGGGGCGTAGGGGGTGGTCTCGGTAAAGAGCGGCAATGGTTCACCGGCAGCCACTTCATCCGGATGAGGCAGATCACCATATACCTCGTCGGTGGAGATATGGTGGAAGCGGAAGGCCGCCTTGCGTACCTCCTCCAGAGCATTCCAGTAGGCGCGAGCCGCTTCCAGCAACATATAGGTGCCGACGATATTGGTCTCGATAAAGTCAGCCGGTCCTGTGATGGAGCGGTCAACATGACTCTCGGCGGCCAGATGCATCACGGCATCCGGCTGGTGCAGGGCAAACACCCGATCCAGCTCGGCACGGTTGCAGATATCTACCTGCTCAAACGCATAACGCTCGCTTGACGATACATCGGCCAGGGATTCCAGATTGCCGGCATAGGTGAGTTTATCGAGATTGATAACGGAATCTTGGGTATCACGGATGATATGGCGCACTACAGCAGAGCCGATAAAGCCAGCGCCACCGGTCACGAGAATTTTCATAGGTATGTTATCTCTGTACGAGTAGTGAATTCGGAAGTGGGTATCGGGGGTATGAAATGGCAGGCAACTACTGTAGCTCCGCTGATTAACATTAAGAATTAACAAATAACCTATTTACCCAAGCAATCCAGCACGGAGATAGCACTCACATACTGATTGAACAAAGATATGAGCAACACGATGGCTACCGCCCCTAGGTTACAGCCCCCAGTTTGCTGCTTTTAACCAGATTTTGCTTGCTGTTGGTCATAGCGTCCTCCAGCATTTTTATGTTCTGATGGTCGATAACAGTGTTACCCACTCGCATTTTATAGCCAAAAGAGGGTGTACAAAACCAAACGACACATAATCTACCAGCCCGATAAGCCGCAGATTCTATCTCGTTTACAGCGAACCTGCACAGCAAAAAGTGCCTTCCACGATATTTTTGAATAACGATTCGATAGAGAACCATACATCCTTTATGACCCCTTTAGAATCACCTCTCAAAGTCGAGCAGTTCACAGCCAAGTTACCGTTTTTCAGGTGAAAAAAATGGGGCAGCCGCGCACTTTGCCCCATTTTATAGTCAGATATAATTGACTTATTTATCAAATTTTGAACTGTCGCTCAGAACAGATGAACACGCTTTTGCTCAGTCACCTTTTGACTCAACCGCTGCAGCCATGCGCGCCTCTTTACTCTTGTGGCTAGTGAAGTAACGCATCACCAGCACAAAGAAGAGCGGCACGAAGAAGATGGCCAGCACGGTGGCGCTGATCATCCCCCCCATCACGCCGGTACCGATGGCGTTACGGCTGCTGGCACCGGCGCCGGAGCTGATCACCAGCGGCAGCACCCCGAGGATAAAGGCGAGCGAGGTCATCAGGATCGGGCGCAGACGCAGGCGTGCCGCCTCCACCACCGCTTCACCCAAGCCCATCCCTTTGTCGTAGAGCTCTTTGGCAAATTCCACGATCAAAATCGCGTTCTTCGCCGACAAACCGATGGTGGTGAGCAGACCTACCTGGAAGTAGACGTCGTTCTCCAGCCCGCGCAGGGTGGCAGCCACAATGGCCCCCAGAACCCCGAGCGGTACTACCAGCATCACCGAGAACGGAATGCTCCAGCTCTCGTAGAGGGCTGCCAGACAGAGGAACACCACCAACAAGGAGATGGCGTAGAGCGCAGGTGCCTGTGAACCGGCCTGACGCTCCTGGAAGGAGAGCCCGGTCCACTCGATACCCACCCCTTCCGGTAGCTGTTTCACCATCTGCTCGATGGCGGCCATCGCATCACCGGTACTCTTGCCAGGCGCCGCCTCACCGACGATCTCCATCGCCGGCACGCCGTTATAACGCTCCAGACGCGGCGAGCCGAAGCTCCATTCGGTGCTGGCAAAGGCGGAGAAGGGCACCATCTGACCGGCACTGTTGCGCACATACCAGAGTTTCAGATCTTCCGGGTTCATCCGGAAGGGGGCATCCGCCTGCATGTAGACCTTCTTGATACGGCCACGGTCAACGAAGTCATTAACGTAGGACGAGCCCCAGGCGGTGGCCAGGGTGTTGTTGATATCCGCGATGGAAAGCCCCTGCGCCAGTGCCTTCTCGTAGTCGATCTTGATATCGAGCTGCGGCGTATCTTCCATCCCGTTCGGGCGTACCCGCACCAGAGTAGGATCCTGCGCCGCCATGCCGAGCAGCTGATTACGCGCCGCCATCAGCTTGTCGTGACCGATACCGCCGCGATCCTGCAGGAAGAAGTCAAAACCGGTCGCCGTACCCAGCTCCGGGATCGGAGGCAGGTTAAAGGCGAACACTTGCGCCTCCTTGATGCTGAACAGATAGCCCATGGCACGACCGATAATGGCATTGGCGCTGCGATCCGGGCTCTTGCGCTCGCTCCAGTCCTTGAGCTTGATAAAGGCCATACCCGCGTTCTGACCACTACCAGCGAAGCTGAAGCCGGATACGGTCAGCACAGAATCGACGTTATCCTTCTCGTTTTTCAGAAAGTAGTCGCGCATGTCTGCCAGCACCACCTCGGTGCGCTGCTTGGTCGCCCCCACCGGCAGTTGCACCATGGACATGATGACCCCCTGATCCTCTTCCGGCAGGAAGGAGGTAGGCATCCGCATAAACAGCACAGCCAGCACCGCCAGCATGGCGCCGTAGATCAGGCTGTAGCGCACGCCCTGCTTGATCACCTTGCGCACGCCGCTCTGATAGCGATTGGTCCCCGCATCAAAGGCGCGGTTGAACCAGCCAAAGAAGCCGCGCTTGGCACCAAACTCGCCATGTTTCATCGGCTTGAGCAGGGTGGCACAAAGGGCCGGTGTCAGGATCAACGCCACCAGCACCGACAGCACCATGGCCGAGACGATGGTCAGTGAGAACTGGCGATAGATGGCACCGGTCGAGCCGCCGAAGAAGGCCATCGGCACGAACACGGCGGAGAGCACCAACGCGATCCCCACCAGCGCGCCGGTGATCTGGGTCATCGACTTGCGGGTCGCTTCCAGCGGGGAGAGATCCTCCTCGCTCATCAGACGCTCCACGTTCTCCACCACCACGATGGCGTCATCCACCAACAGGCCGATGGCCAGCACCATACCGAACATAGTGAGGGTATTGATGGAGAAGCCAAACGCCGCCATCACCCCGAAGGTACCGAGCAGCACCACAGGCACCGCAATGGTCGGGATCAGGGTGGCGCGGAAGTTCTGCAAGAACAGATACATGACGCAGAATACCAGGAAGATCGCCTCGATCAGGGTCTGCACCACCTCCTCGATGGAGATCTTCACAAACGGCGTGGTGTCGTAGGGGTAGACGATCTCCATGTTGGCCGGGAAGTAATCCGACAGCTCATTGAGCTTGGCACGCACCTTCTCGGCGGTATCCAACGCATTGGCGCCGGTCGCCAGCTTGATGGCGACCGCGGCGGTGGACTGGCCGTTGTAGAGCGCATCGGCGTCATAGCTTTCGCCCGCCAGCTCGACCCGGGCCACATCTTTCAGCCGTACCTTGGAGCCATCCTGATTCACCCGCAGCAGGATGTCGTTGAACTGCTCCACGGTAGAGAGACGGGTCTGCCCCATGATGGTGGCGGTGAACTGCTGATCTTCCACCGACGGGGTGCCACCCAGCTTGCCGAACGCCACCTGGGCGTTCTGCGCCTTGATGGCCGCCTGCACATCACCCGGTGTCATCTGCACCCGGTTGAGTTTGTTGGGATCGAGCCAGACCCGCATGGAGTACTGGCTGCCGAACAAGGTGATATCCCCTACCCCGTCCAGACGGCTCAGGGGCTCCTTGATATTGGAGACCACATAGTCCGCCAGGTCGTCGTTGTTCATCGAGCCATCGCTGGAGATGAAGGCCGCGACCATCAGGAAGCTGCTGGAGGTCTTCTGTACCCGGATCCCCTGCTGCTGAACCTCTTGCGGCAGCAGCGACATCGCCTGCTGCAGCTTGTTCTGCACCTGCACCTGGGCGATATCGGGATCGGTCCCCGGCTGGAAGGTGAGGGTCACCGACACCCGCCCCGCGGAGTCAGATTGGGAAGACATGTAGAGCAGGTGATCCAGCCCGGTCATGTTCTGTTCGATGATCTGGGTCACCGAGTCTTCCACCGTTTTGGCGGAGGCGCCCGGATAGCTGGCAGAAATACCGACAGCGGGCGGCGCAATACTCGGATACTGGGCGACCGGCAATTTGATGATGGCCAGGCTACCCGCCAGCATGATCACCAGCGCGATCACCCAGGCAAAAATGGGTCTGTCTATAAAAAATCGAGCCATGAAGCGACTACTCCATCCTACTTGTTGGCCGGGGTGTTGGACGCAGCTTGAGCAGACACTGCATCAGCACCCTGCTCGGCGGGATTGACCACGGCGCCCGGTCGTACTTTCTGCAAGCCAGCCACGATCACCCGCTCGCCGGAGGTGAGCCCTGACTCCACCACCCAGTTGCTGCCGACGACCCGGCTCAGTTGCACGTTGCGCAGCTCCACCTTGTTGTCAGCGGTTACCACCATCACGGTGGCGCCGCCGTTGGGAGTGCGAGTCACGGCAGTTTGCGGCACCAGCAGCCCTTGCGCCCGCTCGCCCTCTTGCAGGGTGGCGCGCATAAACATGCCGGGCAGCAGCAGCTGATGAGGGTTGGGCACAATCACCCGCAGGGTCACCATGCCGGAGGTCTCATCCACGGTCACATCGGAGAACTGCAGCGAGCCCTCTTCGCCATAAGTGGAGCCATCTTCCAGCTGGAAGGTCACCTTGGCCCCTTTCTGCTCGTCCTGGGTCAGCTTGCCCTCGGCGACCAGTCGCTTGAGGCGCAGCAGATCGGCGGTGGACTGACGCACATCCACATACATGGGATCGAGCTGCTGAATGGCGGTCAGGCTGTCAGCCTGCTGGGCAGTCACCAGCGCCCCCTCGGTCACCGCGGATTTACCGATGCGGCCACTGATGGGGGCGGTGATGCGGGTGTAACCGAGATTGATCTCGGCAGTACGCAAAGCCGCCTTACTCGCCATGATCTCCGCCTTGGCCTGCTTCCAGCTGGCGTCGGCGTCGTCATAGTCCTGACGGCTGATGGATTTGACCTTGAGCAGCTCCTGATAGCGCTGCGCCTTGAGGCGGGCACTCTGCTCGTTGGCCTCGGCCTTGGCCAGATTGGCCTTGGCGCTGGCGACTGCCGCCTGATAGACAGCCGGGTCGATCTGATAGAGCAGATCGCCCGCCTTCACATCGCTCCCCTCGGTAAAGAGGCGCTTGAGGATGATGCCGCTCACCTGCGGACGCACTTCAGCCACCCGCAACGGGGCGCTGCGGCCGGTCAACTCGGTGGTCAACATCAGCGGACCGCTCTGCAGGGTCACTACGTTGACCGCCGCGGGGGGCATGTCGCCCTGTCCCTGGGGGGCGCCCCCCTTGTCACCACAACCTGCCAGCAAGCCTGTAGCCAGCAAGGCAAGACCAACTGAACGAGCAAGAATATGTTTATGCATGAAACACCTGAGCCTTTGCCAGTCAATGAACAATCAGGGCCACATGGGCCCTGTTGGTAAATAGTCGAAAGATGAGGCAATATACATACATTCATAAATGTATGTAAGTGACTTTTTGCTTGCATGAGGTACAAATTTCGATGGCCAGACGAACCAAAGAAGAGGCGCAGCAAACCCGCTGCCACATCATGAGCACGGCGCTGGATCTGTTCTGCTCTCAGGGCCTGGCCAAGACCAGCCTGACCGACATCGCCAGAGCGGCAGACCTGACCCGCGGGGCCATCTATTGGCACTTCAAGAACAAGGATGAACTCTTCATTTCGCTCTGGCAGGAACTCTGCAGCCCCCTCGCCCACCAGCTCGATGCCTGCCTCAATCCAGATGAGCCGGATCCGCTGGGGCAACTGCGCCTCTTCTTCGAAGGGGTACTCCACAGCTTCATTCACAATCCGGCCCAGCGGCAGATGTTCACCATCCTGTTCAATCTCGAATCGCTGGAGGGGGAAGCCATCTCACTGCGCGAGCATATCCGAAGCCAGTCCGCCAACTTCTTTCGGGACCTGGAGACCACCCTGGCCAATGCGGTACGGCGGGGCCAACTGCCCGCCAACCTCAACCTGCAGCGCGCCGCCACCCTGCTCCACTGCACTCTGGATGGCTATATCATCAACTGGCTCCACTTTCCGGGGCGGATCGACCTGCAGGGCGAATCCGCCTTTATGATAGAGAGCATGTTCACCATGCTGGCCCAGCCCCACGGGCCTGCCTGCGGCCGCTAACCGGCTCCGGCAACTCTCACCCATCCAAATCGGGGCCTGACCGCGCGTTTTGGCAGTCAGGCCCCGATTTGTTACCCTGTGCGCCCCCTGCTTGAGGTAACCCCTGTGCCACACTCTGACGCCATCCCCGCTTCCCGGCCATTTAACGACCAGCACGCCCACGTTCGAGCTGCCTTTGTGGCGCACCTCAAACCCGATGCTCACCTGCTCAATGGTCAGTGCGGTATGGGGGAGGATCTGTGCTGGCTGCGTGCAGAAGGGTATGTGGTCACCGCCTGTGAAGCGGTACTGGCTGACGCCAAAGTAGCCTCACAGCAATCCGGACAAGCGGTGCGGGTCTGCCCGCTGGCGAAGATGCACTCGGTGCTCCCTTACGATGGCATCTGGCTGAGCCGCCCGCTTGATAGCGACGTGGCCACTCTTGTCCCCCTGTTGCAACAGCTGGCGACCCTGCTCAAAGCGGGCGCTCCGCTCTGCTTCCCCCTGCAGCCAAGCGGCAAGATAAGTCACGCTCAGCTACAGCAACTGATCACCACATCCGGGATAGCGCTGCAACTGGCGCCGATGGAAACCGCCTCGACCAACACGCCATCATGCACAAGTCAACACGCCACCCAGTACGTCATGTTGCTGCGTGGCGATCATCAGGCCACCTAACGGGCTAATTCATCACGGATTTTCCCGTTCAACGCCAAGCCGACAGCTAGTCGGCGATATTGGCTTTCGACAATATTTAACTCGGCGTTAACGCAGAAAAGGCAGACATAACACGGCTTACGTGTTAAAAGGTGTGATTAATATCAAATTTTAATAACAAAACAGACAATACAACCAACTCCGGATTTCCTTATGAAACTTGTCCTGAAACTCATTGCTGGCATCCTTGCCGGTCTCTTGCTCGGTCTCTACGCCCCTGAGTGGGTGGCGCGCGTGCTGTTTACGGCCAAGACAGTGATAGGTCAGCTGATCACCTTCACCATTCCGCTCATCATTCTGTTCTTTATCATGAGCGGCATCGCCAGCCTGCCGAAAAACTCCGGCAAGCTGCTGGGAAAAACCGTGGCCCTCTCCTACTGCTCCACCATTCTGGCGGGGCTATTCGCCTTTACCGTGGCTAGCCACCTGATCCCGCAGTTCACCACCGCCGCCGAGCCCACCACGGCCACGGCCATCAAACTCGCCTCCTACGTCAATCTGGAGATCCCGCCGCTGTTTGGCGTGATGTCGGCACTGGCCGCCGCCTTCGTGTTCGGCATCGGCATCAGCGCCACCCAGGCCACCGATCTGCGCCGGGTCGCCGATCAGGGTCGTGACATCATCGACCGCCTGCTGGCCAAGGTGATCATCCCGCTGCTGCCGTTCTACATCGCCGGGGTCTTTGTCGAGATGACGGTAGAAGGCACCGTATTCGCCACCCTGAAAACCTTCGGCGTGGTACTGGTGATGGCGATCCTGATGCACTGGGTCTGGCTATCCGTGCTGTTCGTGGGTACCGGTCTGGCCCTTGGCCGCTCACCGACCCAGCTCATCAAGAACATGCTGCCCGCCTACTTTACCGCGCTGGGGACCATGTCGAGCGCCGCTACCATTCCGGTCGCCCTGCAATCGAGCAAGAACAACGGGGTGAGCGACGGCATCGCCAACTTTACTGTGCCCCTGTGCGCCACCATTCACCTCTGTGGCTCCACCATTACCCTGGTCACCTGTGCCACCGCGGTGATGTTCCTCTCCGAGCATCTGGCCGTTCCGGGCATCGAGACCATGCTCCCCTTCATCATGATGCTGGGGGTGATCATGATCGCCGCCCCGGGCGCCCCGGGTGGTGGCGTGATGTCGGCGCTGGGCCTGCTCACCTCCATGCTCGGTTTCGGTGAAGCCTCCATCGCCCTGATGATCGCCCTCTATCTGGCGCAAGACAGCTTCGGCACCGCCTGCAACGTCACCGGTGACGGCGTGATTGCCCTGTGGGCGGATCGCTTCGCCAACGGTAGCGAGAGCGCAGCTCCTGTGGCCGAGGCCGAACAGGCGTAAACTCGCCGGGATTGCCCGACCATCCTCTGCAAAACCGCAGGCCCGAACCATGTTCGGGCCTGCGTCGTTTCTGCCACCTTCACTGCTTTTGTACGTATTCCTCCTCCCTCTCTTTACCCCCCTCTGCCGTAAACAGCATTCGCGCAGCTCTCTACACCCGACAAAATTATTGGCATATGCTACATATGCGCGTATAAATGGCTTATGCCAATAAGGAGCCACCATGCCAAGACCCAAGATTGCCCGCCAGATCTGTGGCCGCCCCGCCAACAGCTGCTTCAAACCCAACGGCCGCCCCATGCATCAGCTGGAACAGGTCACGCTGGCCCCTGACGAGTTCGAGGCACTGCGCCTCGTCGACCTTCAAGGAATGCAGCAGCAGGAGGCCGCCCTGGTGATGGGGGTCTCCCGCCAGACCCTGGCCAATATCCTGAAAAAAGGGCGCTACAAGGTGGTGGAGTGTCTGAGTCTGGGCAAGGCATTGATGATGCAACCCGCCGAGCCCGACCACCCAACCAGTGGAGAAGAGCCGAAATGAATCCTGTCACAAACATCCCCTGCAACAGCGCCCTGATGCTGAGTCAGGGGTTGCTGGCTGGCCACTTTACCCGTGCCGAGCAGCTGCAAATTCTTAACCCCGAAGGGAACGTCATCGCCACCCTGGCCAATCCGGCCGCAGCCGAAGGCTGCCACGGCAAGCAAGCGCTGCTCGACGCCCTCGCCCACTATCAGGTGGGTCAGGTGGTGGTGCGCAATATCGGCGAGCGGATGCTGAGTCGCCTGCTGGCGGCCAATATCCGGGTGCTGCAGTGCCGCTCTGCCCGCCTGCCGCTGCCCGCGCTGCTGGCCCCCGCCAATCTGCAACCTCTCACCGAGGCCAGTCAGGGCCGCCCATCTCGTCGTCATCAGAGCAAGGCGACTATCCGTGCCATCCAGCCCGTCGGCGCAGGCCAGAGTCATAGCCATTGTCATGGTGGTTGCAACAGTGGCTCCGATCACTGTTGCGCCAGTGGTGGCAATCAGGCAGAGAGCTCACGACAAGGCCATACTTGTTGCCACGGCAGTGAGGGCGCAGACCAGCAGGGCGGTTGCTGCCATCATCTCTGATGCCATCGCCGTGCACGTCATCATCAAGGAGAAGAGATCATGTCCATCTGGTTGTTGAGCCTGCTCGCCTCGTTCGTGCTGATCCTGGCCATGGGCACCATCATCTGGTGGCGCCAATACCAGCTTGCCCAGAAACGGGAAGATAAAGAGGTGCGCCCCTGTGGCTGCTCCAGCGCCTGCGCGGATCACCTCTATCAGATCAGCGAGCCGACGCCCAAAAAGTAACCTGAGCGCAAACGCCATAGCCGCAGATAGAAGGTCGGCAAAATAAGGGCGCGTGGAATCGAGAGGCACATAAAAGAGAGGGGGCACCTGCTGGTGCCCCCTCTCTGTTTACTCCTCGCCATGCTTGAACCGCCTCTTTCCCCCCTTACGCTCATCACACGCGCTCAACCCGGCTCGGCGCCGCTGGCCGCCACGCTCGCAGAGCAGGCCGGATCCTGATACTGCTGATAGATGGCATAAAACTCGGCCTTGTTCTGCAGGGCTGCGGCAACGCAGGCGGGATCGAACTGGCTGCCGGCATGCTCCTCCAGATAGGCAAACGCCGTCTCGAACGGCCATGCCTTCTTGTAGGGGCGCTCGCTGGTCAGAGCATCGAACACATCGGCCACCGTCACGATGCGCGCCGCCAGCGGGATCGCCTCCCCCGCCAGCCCCAGCGGATAGCCGGTGCCGTCGAAGCGTTCGTGATGGCTGGCGATGATATTGGTCAGCATGTCGGTATGATGAATGCCATCGAGACCAAACTCGTTGATCATCAGGCTGATCATCTCCCGCCCCTTGCCGGGGTGGATCTTCATGATCTCGAACTCTTCCGGCGTCAGCTTGCCCGGCTTGAGCAAAATGGCGTCCGGCACCGCGATCTTGCCGATGTCGTGCAGCTCGGAGAAGAGGTAGATAAACTCCACCTCCTCATCGCTCAGCCCGCAAGTCGGGGCCAGCGTCTTGGCAATCAGCCGGGAGTAGGCCGACATCCGGTGCAGATGGTTGGCGGTCTCCTCATCCCGATAGCGGCTGAACTCCCGCGCCGTGGTCAACGCGCCGCCAAGGGTCTGGATGGAGAAAAACTCAACCGCAATGATGGCCGAGAGCGCCTGGGCATAGGCCGACAGCTCGCTGCGGATCGGCTCCTCGAAGTATCCCGGCTCCATAGCATCACAAAACAGAAAACCAAACAGCTTGCTGTTGAACAGCAGCGGCTCGGTATAGCTGGAGGCATAGCCCGCCTCCAGTACCTTGCGGCTGTGCTCCGACGCAGAGCCACGCAGGGCATCCAGATTGCCGAGCACCCGGGGCTGCTTGTGCTCCGCCAGATAACTCAGGGAGGGAACATCGCTCAGCTTCACCTCATATTGCACCAGTGGCGAGGGCCCCTCGGTGCTGTGGGCAAAGGTCTTGAGCTGATCGGTATGGGGATCGTAAATCGCGATGGCCACCCGACTCAGCTTGTCAAAGCGCTGCCTGAGCGTGGCATGTACGCTCTGCATTTTTTCGCCAAATGAACTTTCCATCGCCTTCTCCAACGGGTTCCCGTACCGGGAGTATAGTGACTCCCGGTGCTCTCCTCTCTGTCACCAAATCAATATTGAGAGGAAAATCAACAAAGCAGCGTCCCCACAACAAGCCCCCACGGCAGACGCAATAGCCCTATCAAGGGCGCGCCATCAACGACTGTTGGTGCGGCCCAATCTTGCCTGGTCGGAGATATTGTTCGGTTCTACCATGCTGGCTGTATAGTTTTTGGTTAACCATTCCGGTAAAATCCGCGCCCTTAAAGAAAAGCCACCTAAGAGTGATTGAGCGATGTCCAACACAAAACAGGCCCCCAAAGTAGGATTCGTCTCCTTGGGTTGCCCCAAAAACCTGGTCGATTCAGAACGCATCCTGACCCAGCTGCGTACCGAAGGGTACGATGTGGTGCCCAGCTATGACGATGCCGAGCTGGTCGTCGTCAACACCTGCGGCTTTATCGACAGCGCGGTGCAAGAGTCGCTGGAAGCGATCGGCGAAGCGCTGGCCGAGAACGGCAAGGTGATCGTCACCGGTTGCCTCGGCGCCAAAGAGAACCAGATCCGCGAGATCCACCCCAAGGTGCTCGAGATCACCGGCCCCCACGCCTATGAAGAGGTGCTGGGTCACGTCCACAAATATGTGGAGAAGCCGCAGCACAACCCCTTCACCAGTCTGGTACCAGCCCACGGCGTCAAGCTGACCCCGCGCCACTACGCCTATCTGAAGATTTCCGAAGGCTGCAACCACCGCTGCACCTTCTGCATCATCCCCTCCATGCGCGGGGATCTGGTGAGCCGCCCCATCGGCGACGTGCTGGCCGAAGCCAAGCGCCTGAAAGAGGCGGGCGTGAAGGAGCTGCTGGTGATCTCCCAGGACACCTCCGCCTACGGCGTCGATGTGAAACACCGCACCGGTTTCTACGACGGCATGCCGGTCAAGACCAGCATGGTCGCCCTGTGCGAAGAGCTGGCCAAGCTCGATATCTGGGTACGTCTGCACTACGTCTACCCCTACCCGCACGTAGATGACGTCATCCCGCTGATGCGCGATGGCAAGATCCTGCCCTACCTCGATATTCCGTTGCAGCACGCCAGCCCGCGCATCCTGAAACTGATGAAACGCCCGGGTACCGTCGAGCGCACCCTGGAGCGGATCCAGAAGTGGCGCGAAATCTGCCCGCAGATCACCCTGCGCTCCACCTTTATCGTTGGCTTCCCGGGCGAGACCGAGGAAGATTTCCAGATGCTGCTGGACTTTATCGACAAGGCGGAGCTGGATCGGGTCGGCTGCTTCAAATACAGCCCGGTCGAAGGGGCGCTGGCAAACGAGCTGCCGGATCCGGTACCGGAAGAGATTCAGGAAGAGCGCTTCCAGCGCTTTATGGAGCTGCAACAGCAGGTCTCCATCCGCAAGCTGGCCCGCAAAGTGGGTCAGGAGATGACCGTTATCATCGACGAGGTGGATGAAGAGGGTGCCACTGGCCGCTCCTTCGCCGATGCGCCGGAGATCGATGGTCTGGTCTACCTCAACGGCGAAACCGGCCTCAAGCCGGGCGACATGGTCAAGGTACGGATCGACGAATCCGACGAATATGACCTGTGGGCCAGCCTGATCAGCTAATTGAGGCTCTACCAGCCAAATGAAAAAAGCGCCTGCGGGCGCTTTTTTATTGCTTGAATGACACAGGCAAAACCGCTGGCCTAGCTCAAATCATGGAGCGCCTTGCCAAGGGGCGGCGTGAGGCGCAGGTCAGAGAAGCGCACCGCCAGCCCTTGCCGCTCCGGCGTGCAGCACATCACCCCGATAAAGCTGCGCTCGCTTGGCAGGAACGGGGCGAGGCGCAGCAGCGGCCACACCTTGCCATCGGTGGAGTATTGCAGGCGCAGACAGTCCGCCAGCCGGGTCAGCCGCAGCCAGAAGCGGCGCGGATTGCCGGGGAAAATGCCGGTGGCCCAGTCAGAGCGCGGATTGGTCAGCACGCTGCCGATCATCGGCTGGGCATCGTTGTACTCGATGCCCGCTTTCAGCCAGTGCACCTCGTCTTGCAGCAGCATCAGCCCCGCCTGATCGTAGAGGGTGGTGAACTCCCCCTCGACGCAGACCTGAAAGGTAAACTCACCCGCCACCTCGCAGCCATACACATGGCCGCTGTGGCGCTCGAAGCCGTACCAGGTGCTGCGCCAAAAATCGGTCTGCCGGTCTGTTACCACCTGCAAACCGTCGTCTGTCTGGCGCCACTCGGCCGGTTCATTGAGCCAGCGCCACTGCGTCCCTTCCATCATCTCGTTTAACTCCTGTTGTCTCGCCAACTTTGCCTCCAGCGGCCACCAGCCGCTTAATTGCCCTGCTTGAAGAGGATGGCGGTAAAGTGGCTCTCTTTGGTGCGCGGGAAGTAGCGATCCTTGTAGCACTGCTTCTCACTGCTCTCGCAATGTACCCCGTTGCTCAGGGTGTAGCTGCCAGGATCGGCCCCCTGCAGGTTCTTCTGCAAACGGCTGGCCGCCTGCTCCCCGAGATGGGCGCGGGTCAGGCCGATAGAGATCCCCTGCGGGTTGGCGCAATAGCCGCCTTTCTTGTCGCACACCACCTTGGCTGCGGGAGAGAACACGGCCGGAGCTGCGTGAACGCCCCCGATTAGCAGCAGCGCCACCAGCGCAGCCGAACGTTTGAACATCTTGCTACCTTGATAAACCTTGCAAATCAGGGCGTTAATTTATCACTCTGCTTCCGTGATGGCCAATTGCCAGCCGCCCTATCAGCCGGTTACCGCGCAAAGCCCACATAGAGGCTTGGCGCCAAGCGGGCCGCCACCGCTGCGGGGCTGGCTTATCGGGGGGCGAACATGTGTAATAGCCGCCTGTACAAGTCAGTCAAAGAGTCCACCATGCAACTCAAACCCCTTCTCAAGGGGCGCTTTCAGCCCCACTGGCAGGCCAGCCACGATCTTATCGAACAGGTGGTCATCTCCTGCGTCACGGAGCGGCGCCTGATCCCCGAGGGGGAATCCCTGATGCGTCAGGGGGAGCTATTGCGGGATCTGGTGCTGGTGCCAAGCGGCCGCATCGCCATGGGCCACACCGCCATGAATGGCCGCCGCTTTCAGCTCGGCACCCTTGAGTGCGACAACCAGCTCTTTGGCGAGATGGAGTTCTTCACCGGCTACCGCTGCCAGCTCGACATCATCGCCGAGGAGCCGCTGGAAGTGGCCCGCATCGACGGCGAGCAGCTGGAACAGGCGCTGGTCGCCCACCCCAAGGTGGCGCTCTTCTTTGCCACCGCCATTGCCATCGACTATCAGGACACGGTGGATATCTTCACCTGCCGGATGCTCTACCCCATCAGCTACAACATCGCCCTCGACCTCTATCACAGCCACTGCCACGACAACCCGGTGAGCGGCTTTCGCAAGGGGTATCAGGAGGCGGAACGCTTCGGCACGACCGACCGGGTCTACCGGCGGGCGGTGAAAGAGCTGATGGACAAGGGACTGGTGGCGCGCGGCGAAGAGGGGTTGCAGATCCGCGATCTGGCGGGGCTCAAGGCCTTTCTGGAGCAGCCATAAGTCGCGGGTATCAGTCGCCGCCTGAACAGCAACAAGCGAAACAGCAACAAAAAAGAGGGGCGGTTTATACCGCCCCTCTTGCTGTTTACTCTCCCGCTCAGGCGAGACAAGGCTGGGGCCGGGCCATGCGCAGCGACGCTACCAGCATGGCGAGGATCACGCCGTAGATAAGCGGGATGGCGTACATCACCGCCTGCAGACCGATCACCTGCTCCAGCAGGGCGCTGATAGCCGGGCTGAACATGGCCCCCGCGCTGCCGCTGATAAGGATGTAGGAGACGTTCTTGCTCGATGCCTGCCGTACAAACGACACCCCGTAGGCGATAAAGGCGTTGTAGAGCGCGGCGCAGACAAAGCCGTAACCGTAGGTGAGGTATGGCAGCTGGCTCAGGTTGTCGGTGGTGACGATAAGCGCCGTCATCCCCATCGCCAGCGTGATGATCACCAAGAGGAAGGTGCGGATCGCAACGCGGGTCACGATAGCGGTCGAGACCAGCGCGCCGAGCAGGGCCGCCGTCCAGTACTGGGTGATGATATTGCCCGCCTCCTCGAAGGGGATGCCGAACTTGTTCTTCACGAACATGGGCGCCCAGGTAAGGAAGGTGTAGAGCGCCAGCATGCCGAGAAAGAGCCCCAGCCCGCCGCTGATGATGCCGAGGTTCCACTCCGAGTGCTCGTTGCCGGCGCTCTCGCCGCCCGCCTCGCAGCTACGGAAGTTGGTCAGCACCGCCACCAGCATGGTCGCCAGCGCCACCACACCCACCGCCAGATAGCTCCAGCTCCACGCCATGGCGTGAGTCAGGGTGTAGGTGGTGATAAGCGGGAAGACCACCCCGGCCACGTTGAAGGTGGCATCCTGCACCACCAGCATGGTGCTCTGCATCCGCGCCTGCCAGACGCTCACCACCAGCGTCCCCGCAATGCAGAGCCCCACCCCGCCGCACAGGCCAATCACCGTCATGGCCGCCATCACCACATAGAGCGAGCCGGTCAGATGGAGCGAGGCCGCCGCCAGCGCGATCAGGCCGTAGCAGATCAGCGTCATCCGCTTGAGGCCCACCTTCTCGATGAGGAAGAAGGCGGCAATGGTGCCCGCCAGCGCTCCGCCGTTGAGCAGGGAGAAGATGGAGGCCACCTGATTGACGTCGGCGCCGAACTTGGCGGCGATGGGGTCGATCAGCATGCCGAACTGGGTCGCAAAACCGGCCATCACGAAGTTGGCCAAGAAGCTGATGGCAGTGAGGGAGAGCTTATTGTTCATATTGGATCTCTCATAAGGTCAGGGTGCGTGCAGGGTTGGGCGGGGCTGCGGCGCTTACAGCGCGGTGTGCAGCGCCAGCTCGATCATCTGGTTGAAGGAGAGCTGCCGCTCTTCGGCCGTGGTCTCTTCACCGGTCAGGCAGTGGTCGGAGACAGTCAGGATGGCGAGCGCCTCGATCCCCTGCTGATGGGCCAGCCCGTAGAGACCGGCCACCTCCATGTCGATGCCGAGCACGCCGAACTTCTCCAGCGCCGGAATGAGGTTTTCGTCCGGATCGTAATAGAGGTCGCCGGTGAAGATATTGCCCACCTTGACCGGAATCGCCTTCTCCTGCGCCTTGGTAAAGGCCTTGTGTAGCAGAGCGAAGTCGGCCGAGGTGGCCATCTGGTAACCGGCGCTGCGCTTGGCGTTGGTCGGGGAGTCGGTGCCCGCCGCCTGCGCCAGAATGACGTCACGCATCTGCACGTGGCGCTGGGTCGCCCCCAGACTGCCGATGCGGATGATCCGCTTGACCCCGAAGTCGTTCACCAGCTCGTGGGCGTAGAGCACCATGGAGGGGATCCCCATGCCGTGGCCCATCACCGAGATGCGCTGGCCGTTGTAGTAGCCGGTGTAGCCCAGCATATTGCGCACATTGGTCACCTCGCGCGCATCGGTCAGAAAGGTCTCGGCGATATAGCGGGCCCGCAGCGGGTCCCCCGGCATGATGACGGTCTCGGCGAAATCGCCCGGGTTGGCATTGATATGAGCGGTCATTATTGTTGTGCTCCAGTTTGACTCGTGTGGATGAGGGCATCCTAGCCCCCGCCCCCTCGCCCCTTGCAGGACAAAAGTCCTGTTGCCCCGATCGAGATCCCAGTTCCGGCAACTTCTCAAGAGCCGCCCCCACGAGCCCCCTTAGCCGCCGCTTGTCTGCCCCCGCACACCCCACCCCAACCCAGCCCTGCCCCTGCGGCAAGCGAGCCGTCACTCGCCCAGCGATAACGCCCCAGCACCCCAAAAAGCGCGGGGGGCCTGATGGCCCCCCGCAAACACACCGGATGAGAAAATGCCTTACTTGGCGGCGCTATCCTTCACGCACTTCTGGACAAAGCTGTTCTTGGCCGCGCCAGCCAGCTTCTTGTCGGCCGCCGCCTTCTCGCACTTGGCCGCCGGATCCATCGCCGCGCCCGTCTTCACGCACTTCTGGATAAAGCTGTTCTTGGCCGCACCGGCCAGCTTCTTGTCGGCAGCCGCCTTCTCGCACTCGCTGCTCGCTGCGCCAGCGGCATCTTTCACGCACTTACCGACAAAGCTGGTTTTGGCGGCGCCATTAAGCTTTTTGGCCGCGGCCTGCGCCTCGCACTGCAACTGGGCTGCGTCGTTGGCAAAGACCGGATTGGCCAGCAGCACGCTGCCGCAGAGCAGGCCGAACAGGATGGTACGCTTCATGGGAGATCTCCTCTCTATCTGGTGATGTGTTTGCATGGTCATATTTGCATGACGATGTGTTGCAAATGGCTGTGATTGCAACAGCTGATTGTTGCCGCAGATCCCCCGCCTCGCCACCCTGGGACACGGAGCACAGGGCAACCATCGCCCGCACTATAGCGCCGATTGGCGGAGCGGGATTGCCCCCGCCAACCCCTCCTTAGCGGCAAGCCAGCCCCCCAATTCCAACCCACACCCGCCAACCCCAATAAAATCAAGGGCCATGGGAATCCGGTGCCCGATCAGGGCGATTTGTTGAGCCAGCGCAAAAAATCAGTCATTACTGATACTTACGTCATTTTTTGACTGGTACGGCCAGATTCGATTGGCTTAACATATCCATCCGGTGCCTATTCATCCGCGATGGGCTGCTGCCCCCGCTGGTTAATGGAGCATTTTGGAAGCTGTAATCCACGGGCGGTAGCGTGGGTTTTGAACAGTGATTGATGAAGTTCGTAGGTTGGCGCTGAGCGCAGCGAAGCCCAACATGCGAGCCCTCGGTCAGTTGGTGGCCATTCGGTGCAACCGAACAGACTGGATATTTCCGGAAAGGAGAACCATGCGCTATCGCCGAGCAACAACCAGTGGGGCATGTTGGTTCTTCACCGTCAACTTGGCTGACCGAAAGCAGGATCTGCTGGTACGTCATATCGACCTGCTGCGTGAAGTGCTCCGCCACGTCAAACAGCAACACCCCTTCGAGATTATTACCATGGTGGTGATGCCGGATCATCTCCATGCCATATGGCAACTACCGCCGGGTGACAGTGGCTATCCCATGCGCTGGTCTCTGATCAAGGCAGGCTTTTCACGGGGCATTGCCAAAACAGAGCGGATACGAGAGAGCCGACTCAGAAAACGGGAACGAGGTATCTGGCAACGCCGTTATTGGGAGCATCTGATCCGGGATGACAAGGATCTGCAAGCCCATGTCGATTACATCCATTTCAATCCGGTCAAACATGGTTATTGTGCCAAACCTGTCGATTGGCCTTACTCCTCCATTCATCGCCATATCGCCGCAGGATGGATAGGGTCAGATTGGGCCATTAATAGTGATTCGGGTCGGGAATAATCGGCTTGGGATTTGTTGTAGGTTGGCGCTGAGCGCAGCGAAGCCCAACAAATGGGAGATATGATTTCCCAAACAAGATGAATTTTGAACATATAAAATCAAAAACCGAATTTAGCTTTCTCGGTCAACGTTGGGCTTCACTTCGTTCAGCACCAACCTACGAGATTTAGCCCAACATACGGGCTGGTTTTCACGAGGAAATGATGGATTTAAGAAAAATATTTGAATCAGTTAGCCTTGGGCTAACTGCTAAGTTTCAGCAAAGTGTGCAAATAAATCATCATGGTGGCAAAGGTGACAATAGAGAAGATGCATTTGTAGATTTTCTTCGTGATTACTTACCAAACAAATACGGCACAGGAAGAGGGGAAGTAATATCATCTAATAATGATGTAAGTGGAGAGCTTGATATTGTTATATATGATAAAGATCATTGCCCTTTGTTTCTCAAGTCACAATCACACTCTCTCTACCCAATCGAAAGTGTCTTCGGCGCAATAAGTATGAAGTCTCATTTGGATAGTGCAGAGCTGAAAGATGCATATCAAAATATTGTTAGCTTAAAGAAAATCGCTTCTAAACAAAATTTCTCACATAGCCCGAATCCAGGCATGCAAGTGGGTTTAGCACCAGTTACCCCTGTGACTGCGATTTTCGCATATGCTGCAAATCGCAGCCTTTCGGCAATCGCGAAACAAGTTAAAGAGCTCGATGGTCAATTAGAAGACATAAGCTTGAGACCAGACTTTGTGGTGGTTTTAGGACTAGGGATAGTCGGTCCGTCAGGAAAATTGAGGAACAATTTTAATAAATATACTTTACCCGAGTCTGTTGATGAGGTGGCAAATGAACGTAAAACAGGTCGCCACACTTTACTTCGGTTCTATATGCAACTCTTAGATGAGCTAAATACAATTACTCAGAAACCATTAGACCTTCATTCGTATTTTGAAATGCCGTCAAAGGTCGGCGAGTTCAAAGTTAGGAAACATGACCGACTTATGATTAGAAAGGTAGATGAAGGCTCGGAGAGTTCAGTAAAACGCTTAACGAAGAAGTTTATCGAGAAAATTGTTGCTGAATCAAAACCAGTAACTTTGAAGCAGCATTTTATTAATCACCTTGGGGCCTTACCCATTGGCGCTGAAAAAATTTACGATTTGAGTTCTACTGTCTATGAATACAACCCTTTGAAAAAACCATCACTTCAAGTTGTGTGGGATGAAAATGGACTACCGACTGGAGACAAGCAAACTTTTCAGCCTTACGGTATAGAAATAGACGGAAAACGATATGCTGTGGACATGGGTGATCTTAGTGAATCCGATTTTGAAGATAACCCTGACTTTACAGTTGATGAATTAATGTCAAGGTGAAAATATTTCAAATATTCTGGGATACCCACCATTTACACACTCGCTGATCCAGCTTTACCAACTCAGAAATAAAAATCCCCCGTTACCGGGGGTTTTTTATTTCTATCGGTTAGCTCGCGGCCAAGGCTCAAGCCAGCAGAAACGCTCTTAACCGGGCAAACTCCGCAGGCAAATTAACGGAGAGCAGCGGCAGGTCGGCGTGTTTAGCGAGCGGGCCGGGCAGCGGTACATCGAGATTGAGGATCTCGTCTACCGACTCCTTGAACTTGGCCGGATGGGCGGTGCAGAGGAACACCCCCACTTCGTCCTCGGCCAGCTGTTCCCCCAGCAAATCCCAGGCAATGGCGCCGTGGGGCTCGCACAGGTAATCCAGCTGGTGCAGCCGTTTCAGGGCAGCGCGAGTCTGGGCGTCGTCACGCATGCCGGAACCTAAGGTCTCCAGCGCCCAGCCCTTGCGACGGCACAGCTCTTCTACCCGTGGCCAGTTGTTGGGGCGGCTGACATCCATGGCATTCGACAGGGTGGCCACTGTCTGGTGCGGCTCCCACTGACCGGTTTTCAGGTAGCGCGGCACGGTGTCGTTGGCGTTGGTGGCGGCGATAAAGCGCTTCACCGGCAGCCCCAGCGCCTTGGCAATCAGGCCCGCAGTGAGGTTGCCAAAGTTGCCGGACGGCACGCTGATCACCGCCTTGGCACGATCGGCTTTCGGCAGCTGGGCTACCGCTTCGAAGTAGTAGCAAACCTGCGCCAGCAGACGGCTGATATTGATGGAGTTGGCGGAGTTGAGGCCAATCGCCTTTTTCAGCGCCTCGTCGTCAAAGGCCTGTTTTACCAGCGCCTGACAGGCATCGAAGTCGCCGTCGATGGCGATGGTGCGGATATTGCCGCCGAGGGTGCAGAAGAGCTTCTCCTGCAAGGGGCTGATCTTGCCCTTGGGATAGAGGATCACCACCTCGATCCCCTCCAGCCCGTAGAAGGCGTGGGCCACGGCGGCGCCGGTATCGCCGGAGGTGGCGGTGAGGATGGTGATCTTGTCATTTGTTCTGAACGCCGCAAGGCACTGGGCCATAAAGCGACCGCCGAAGTCCTTGAATGCCAGGGTCGGGCCGTGGAACAGCTCAAGGGCATAGGTGCCGTCTTTCAATTTGACCAGCGGCGCCGGGAAGGTGAAGGCGGCGTTGACAAGCTCGCTCACTTTCGCTGCGGGCACTTCGTTCCCCAACAGGTGGCTCAGGATGCGGGCGGAGCGTTCGGCCAGCGGCAGATCCAGCAGGGCATCCACATCGGCCAGCGGTTCGAGTTGTTCGGGGAAGAAGAGCCCCTGTTCGCGACCCAAGCCCTGACGCACCGCCTGCGCAAAGCTCACCTGTTCGCTGTTGTCCTTGATGTTGTAGAGATTCATAGCTCGCTTCCTGTTACCCGTGCCCCGGCCATGTCCAGTTTGCAGACCCGGGCAAATCCATCTTCGTTCTGCACGAAATGTGCTTCCATCCAATCTTTCATTCGCTCGGCCTGCGCCAGATCCTTCATCACCACAAACACGGTGGGGCCGGAGCCGGAGATGCCGGTAGCCAGCGCCCCGTTCTGGGCCGCCTGGGCACGCACCTCGGCAAAGCCTTCGATCAGCGCCGCGCGGTAGGGTTCGGCAATCACGTCTTTCAATACGCTGGCAGCCAATCCCTCCTGCCCGGTGTAGCTGGCGTGGACAAAGGCGGCCAGGCGACGGCCGTAGGTGAGGCAATCCTGACGGCGATATTGGGCCGGCAGAATGGCGCGGGCAGCGGCGGTCGAGACCACGGTACCCGGGTAGCAGACCACCCAGTACCACTGATCAAACACCGGAATACCCTGACTGATAACGCCGTGCTCTTCCAGCACCAACTGCATGCCGCCCAGATAACAGGGGGCCACGTTGTCGTAGTGAACAGAGCCGGAGATCTTGCCCTCCATCTCCCCCATCAGCAGCAGCATGTCGTGTTCATTAAGCGGCGCTCCGTGAAAGGCGTTGAGCCCTTCAAGGGCCGCCACCACGCTGCAGGCGCTGGAACCCAAACCCGAGCCCACCGGCAGGTTCTTCTCCAGCACCATCTCGAGCGGCTGGAGTTTAAGGCCGCGCTTCTCCAGCGCCTCGCCATAGGCCACCCAGCAGTCATGGAGGATATTCTTTTTCGGATCGTCCGGCAGCTTATGGGCGTAGCGGCCCACGGATGAGAGGGCGAACGGCACGTCAGCCGCTTTTACCTGCACCCGATCGCCGAGCAAAGAGCCATCCACGGGGGCGAGCGCCGCCCCCAGTACATCGAATCCCACGCTCAGGTTGGCGCTGGAGGCGGGGGCGTAGGCGACGACGCTGCCGCCTTCAGTCATATAAGAGGGGTACATGTCTGAACTCATGCTTACAACTCCTGCTTCCAGTTCTGGGTGCGCAGCACGTCGGCAAAGACGCCCGCCGCAGTCACTTCGGTACCGGCGCCATAGCCGCGCAGCACCAGCGGGATCGGCTGGTAGTAGGTGGAGAAGAAGGCGAGCGCGTTCTCCCCGTCTTTGACCTTGAACAGCGGCTCGTCGGCACCGACCGCCTTGATGGCGACCTTGCACTTGCCACCCTCAATCGACCCCACATAGCGCAGCACCTTGCCTTCACGCTGGGCGGCGGCGAACTGGTCGCGGAACCAGCCGTCCGCTTCGGGCAGACGGGCCATAAAGGCTTCTACATCGCCACTGACGTCAAAGCCCGGCGGCAGCGCCTGCTCGACTTCCACATCGGAGAGTTCCAGCGCCATGCCGGCTTCGCGGGCCAGAATGAGCAGCTTGCGCGCCACATCCATGCCGTTCAGATCGTCGCGGGGATCCGGCTCGGTAAAGTCGTTGCCGCGGGCGATCTTGGTCGCCTCGGAGAAGGCCATCCCCTCGTCCAGCTTGCCGAAGATAAAGGAGAGCGAACCGGAGAGGATGCCGTCGAAGGCACGCAGCTTGTCACCGGCCATGATGAGGTTCTGCAAGTTCTCGATAACCGGCAGGCCAGCACCCACGTTGGTCTCGTACAGGAACTTGCGGCGAGTCTGGCGGGCGGTGCGGCGCAGCGCCTTGTAGTAATCGAGCGAGCCGGTGTTGGCCTTCTTGTTGGGAGTAACCACATGGAAACCGGCAGCGAGGAAGTCGGCATACTGGACGGCCACCGCCTCGGAGGAGGTGCAGTCAACGATCACCGGGTTGATGATGTGGCTATCTTCCACCAGCTTTTTCACCCCTTCCAGCGAGAAGCTGTCACGGGCTTCCGCCAACTGTTCGCGCCAGTTGGCGAGGTTCAGGCCATCCTTGTTGACCGCCATCTGGCGGCTGTTGGCGATGCCGACCACGCGAAGGCCAGTGCCCTGCTCGGCCAGTACCGGTTGCTGGCGGGCAATCTGATCTACCAGCGCGGCACCGACGCCGCCGACCCCGACCACAAAGAGATCGATAAACTGCTGGCTGCCAAAGAAGTTCTGGTGGCACGCCTTGATGGCTTCCGCCACCTTGCGATCCCGCACCACCGCGGAGATGGAGCGCTCGCTAGAGCCCTGCGCGATAGCGACGATATTGATGGAGGCTTGCGCCAGCGAGGTGAAGAAGCGGGCCGCCATCCCCTTGCTGGTGCGCATGCCGTCACCGATCAGGGAGATGATCGCCAGATCGCTGATGATATCCAGCGGCTCCAGCAGCTGGTTTTTGAATTCGAGCTCGAACTCGCGCTCCAGCGCCTTGCGAGTCTTATCCTGGTCGTAGCTGTGGATACAGAAGCTGACGCTGTACTCGGAGGATGACTGGGTGATCAGCACGATACTGACCCCGGCGCGGGAGACGGCGGAGAAGATGCGACCGGCCATGCCGACCATCCCCTTCATGCCGGGGCCGGAGACGTTGAACATGCACATGCCGGAGAGATCCGAGATGGCCTTCACTTTCAGGTCATCGTCGCCGCTCTCGGGGCCGATCAGGGTGCCCGGCCCTTGCGGGTTGAAGCTGTTCTTGATGAGGCAGGGAATATGGAACTGGGCCACCGGCGCGATGGTTTTCGGGTGCAGCACCTTGGCGCCGAAGTAGGAGAGCTCCATCGCCTCCTTGTAGGAGAGGGTTTTCAGCAGGTAGGCATCCGGCACCAGACGGGGGTCGCAGCTGTAGCAGCCTTCGACGTCAGTCCAGATCTCGCAGCACTCGGCATCGACACAGGCAGCCAAGACGGCGGCGGAGTAGTCGGAGCCGTTGCGGCCCAGCAGCACGGTCTCGCCCTTGTCGCTGCCGCCGGTAAAGCCCGGCATCAGGTAAAGACAGTCGCTACGCAGCCCCTTGGCGGCAAAGCGCAGGCGGGAGGCTTCGATATCGACATGGGCTTCCAGATAGCCGCCGTCGGTGACCAGCAGCTCTTCCGGTACGATCAGCTCCAGATCCAGACCGCGCACCCGCAGCAGTTCGTGCATAAAGGCGATGGAGAGGTTCTCGCCACGGCTCAGAATGCGCGCCTGCACGTTGTCCGGGCAGAGGCCCAGCAGACGGATGCCCTGCATCAGGCGCTCCACCTGATCCAGCTCGGCGGTGAGGCGGGCCAGCAGCGCCTTGTCATCGAGCGCCGGATAGGCCGCCTTCAACCCGGCCAGCAGGCGGGAGAAGATGCCGTTGACTTCAAACAGGGTGGAACTGGCATCCATGCCACGGCTGGTCTGCTCCACCAGCGCCACCAGATGATTGGTCACCTTGGCAGGTGCAGAGAGCACCAGGGCTACCTGAGATTGGCCGTGGGTGTTGACCGCGATATCGGCCACCCGTAAAAAACGCTCTGCATCGGCCAGTGAAGACCCGCCAAATTTCAACACTCTCATCGCTTTCTCTCCCTGTAAATCTATGAAATTCAATCTAAAAACCAATCCAACAAAAAGGCCCGTACTGGGTGGGTACGGGCCTTTTCTGATTTCTGTGCTTGTTCGTCAGCGCATCAACCGGCCCCAGTGCCACCTGTGGTGGTACCGGTAATAATGGTGGTGGTGATGACGTTGGTGAATAACTGCATGACGAACACTCGTTGACGAAGCTGGCTTTTAGCAATACCGCGGCTGGCCTTGGGCTGTCAACTTAAACCTCTTCGCTACTCACGCCCAAATCGGCGCGCAAGGTCTTTGCAGAGCAGGTGGAGCATGTTCAAATCCCGCTGCGGCAGCATGGGTACCCGGTCCATCACCCATTGATGCAGTTTTTCATCCTGCGAAACTCCGAGTTCACCAAGCAATTCTGCTGTTTTGCTTTTGAGCACCCGAACCTGCCCGGCATTATCAAAATTTTCTGCTACCGCAGCGGCGCCGTCGGCGTTCAGCTCATCCATCAGCTGACTCATCTCGTAGGCGTAGAGCATGATCGCCTGCCCCAGATTGAGAGAGGGGTAGCTCACCTTGAGGGGCAGATAGCTGATGAGGTCGACCTCGGCCAGCTGCTCGTTGGAGAGTCCCGACTCCTCGCAGCCAAAAACGATGGCGACCTTGTTGAGTGAAGGCTTGCTACGGATCTGCTCGCGGATCTCCCCCGGCGTGAGGTAGTGCTGGTAACGGCCGCGTTCACGGGCGGTGGTGGCGATCACCAGATCCATGTCCGCCAGCGCCTCGGGCAGGGTGTCGAACGCTTCGGCCTGAGTCAGGATCTCCTGGGCACCGTGGGCCACCCAGCTCGCCTCCTCCTCTTCGTGTACCCGGCTAGCCACCAGTCGCATGGCATCGAATCCCATGGTTTTCATGGCGCGGGCTGCCGCCCCCACGTTCGCAGGTCGGGCAGGTGCCACCAGGACAAAATAGAGCTTCATCGGGTTTCCTCACAGGCCGGACGGCCTCTCAAACAGACAGCAAACAGTCGCTAAACCATCACCAAAACAGGGGCGCAATCTACCGTTTATCCCCGAAAATTGCCACTTGAACAGACGTTTGAATGTTGCGATAGTGGCCAGACGTGTGAACAAATTACACCCAATCCTTCGCGCTATCGGCCCGACAGATCACAAGGAAGAGAGAGATGCAGCAGCCATTGGAACAGGCCGTCGCCGAGACCATCTTGCAACGGTTCGAGTCGTTTTACAGCCGCTTTCTCGAGATAACCCAGGGCAGCAAGAGCCGCTTCGAGAACAGTGACTGGCTGGGGGTGCAGCTCGCCGGGCGCGAGCGAATTCGCCTCTATGACCACCATGTGGGGGCCACCGCCAGCTCCATCCGCCAGATGATGGGGGAGCACCACGCCACCCAGGAGCTGCTCAAGCGGGTCAAAAGCGCCTTCAGCGATCTGCTGCCCCGTTGTGACAACTTCGAGGTGGCGGAATCCTTCTTCAACTCCGTCTATCGCCGGATTTTTCGCCATCGCAATATCCGCGACGAGAACCTCTATATCCACCCCTTTGTCAGCCGTGGCGAAAAACCGGACCTGAGCGCCCTGCTGCGGATCTATCGCACCGATCTCGCCCATCTGCCGCAGACCTTGAGCCAGCTTTTGGGGGATTACAGCTTCACCCTCCCCTACGAGGACAAGCAGCGAGATATTGTCGACATCCACCGCCATCTTGCGGAGAACGGCCCGCAAATTATCCATGACGAGCCGTTTGCCATCGAGCTATTGAAAGAGGTGTTCTACCGCAACAAGGGGGCCTATCTGGTGGGACTGATCCGGGCCCGGGATCAGGTGTTCCCCTTTATCCTGCCCCTGCTCAGCACCGGCCACAGCATCTATGTGGATACCGTCATCTTCGAGCCGGATCTCGCCTCCATCGTGTTTGGCTTCGCCCGCGCCTATTTCATGGTTTATGCCCGCGAACCAGCACTGTTTGTCGCCTTCCTGCGCCAGATCATGCCCCACAAGCCCGATTACGAGATCTACAACGCCATCGGCTGCCAAAAACATGGCAAGACCGAGCTCTATCGCCACTACCGCCACCATCTGGCACAGAGTCGGGATCAGTTCATCATCGCTCCCGGCATCAAGGGGATGGTGATGAGCGTGTTCACCCTCCCCTCCTACGATGTGGTGTTCAAGGTGATAAAAGACGAGTTCACTCCCCCGAAGGATGTGAGCCACGAGCAGGTGAAAGCAAAGTACCGGCTGGTTAAACAGCACGATCGGGTTGGCCGCATGGCCGATACCCAGGAGTTCACCAACTTCGAGTTTCCGCTGGACCGCATCTCACCCGAGCTCCTTGCCGAGCTCAAGACGGTGGCGCCCTCGGCACTCACCATCAGCGACGACAAGTTGGTGATCAAGCACCTCTATACCGAGCGCAAGATGATCCCCCTCAACCTCTATCTGGACAAGGCGGATGAACAGCAGACCCGCCTCGCGCTGGAGGAGTACGGCAACGCCATCAAGCAGCTGGCGGCGGCCAACATCTTCCCGGGGGACATGCTGTTTAAGAACTTCGGCGTCACCCGCCACGGCCGGGTGGTCTTCTACGACTACGACGAGATCTGCTACATGACGGAGTGCAACTTCCGCCAGATCCCGCCACCGCGCTACCCCGAGGATGAGTGGAGCGCCGAGCCCTGGTACTCGGTGGCCCCCAACGATATCTTCCCCGAGGAGTTCGCCACCTTCCTGCTGCAAAAGCCGCAGGTGCGGGAGATCATGTTGCAGCTGCACAAGGAGATGTTCGACGCCAACTACTGGAAGATGCTGCAGAGCAACATCAAGGTGGGGGTGTTCGAGGATGTCTATCCCTACCGGCGCAAAAAGCGCTTCAAGTACCAGCGCGGCGGCTGATCCCGCAGCGCCCGCGCACATCGCAGCAACGAAAACGGGGTGGCCCAAGCCACCCCGTTTTGCTATCCGCTTTGCGCCTTAACTGCCGCGACGGCGGATCACCCCCTCCTGCATGGTGCTCGCCACCAGCACCCCGTCGCGGGTGAAGAACTGACCGCGTACCAGACCGCGACCGCTGCTGGCGCTCGGGCTGTCTACCACGTAGAGCAGCCAGTCGTCGAAGCGGAAATCCCGGTGGAACCACATGGAGTGGTCGATGGTGGCCACCTGCATATCCGGCTCCCAGTAGGACACCCCGTGGGGCTGCAGCGAGGTAAGCAGGAAGTTGAAGTCGGAGGCGTAGGCCAGCAGGTATTTGTGCACCCGCAGATCGTCCGGCATCTGGCCGTTGGCCTTGAACCAGACGTGGCGCACCGGATCCTGCACCGTCGGCCGAATGGGGTCGACCAGGGTCACCGGGCGCATCTCGATGGGCTGCTCGCAGAGGATCTTGTCGCGCAGGGAGGCCGGGATCAGGTTCTCGTAGGGGCGCACCAGCTCCAGCTCGCTCTTGAGCTCCTCCGGCGGGGTGATGCCGGTGGGCATCTGCGCCTGATGCTCGAAGCCGTCGGCCGGCACCTGAAACGAGGCGTTGAGATAGAAGATGGGCTTGCCGCCCTGAATCGCCTTGACCCGGCGGGTGGAGACGGTCTGGCCGTCACGGATATTCTCCACGTCATAGACGATGGGACGGGTCACATCCCCCGGACGCAGGAAGTAGGAGTGAAAACTGTGAACCTGACGGCCGGTCTCGACCGTCTGCTTGGCAGCTGACAAGGCCTGCCCCATTACCTGTCCGCCAAACACGGCCCGCAGACCGAGATCCTGGCTCTGGCCCCGAAACAGGCCCTCCTCGATTTTTTCCAGCGCCAGCAACGCCAGCAGCTCATCAAGTACCTTGCTCATCGTTCACTCCTCTATCAGAGCCGCACAGGCTAACAAGCTCACCGGAGCAGAGCAACCGCAGCGGCGAGTCTGCGGGCAAACAGACGACAGAAATGCCCCTCAACGTCTCACCAACCACCCTTTTGCCAGCCAGGGGAGTTGATACAAAAAGGCCCGCACCAGTTGGTGCGGGCCTTTGCTTGGCCGACTGCGCGCTCTTTGACGGCACACAGTTCGCAACGGGTTATCGGCTTACTTGCTGCCGGTGCCGGAGTTGCGGGTCGAGGCTTGCGGCTTGCGACGGGCGGTGGTGGCGCGAGCACGCGGCTCTTTGCCCTGCATCTCTTTGTGACGCTGCACGGCGCGACGGATCTGGGCGGCCTGCTTGTGACGGCTGGTTTTGCCATCCTGCTGCAGATCGACCTTGGATTCGGTCTCCGGCGGCAGGTTGACCAGACCGCGCAGGTAGTTTACTTCCGGCAGTTTCAGCTCTTGCCAGCCGCCGCGCGGGATGCCGCGGTCCAGCTTGACATCGCCGTAGCGGATACGCATCAGGCGGCTCACCTGCACTTCCTGGGATTCCCACAGGCGGCGCACTTCGCGGTTGCGACCTTCGGTCAGGGTGACGTTGAACCACTGGTTCAGACCCTCACCGCCAGCCGGTTTGATCTTGTTGAACTTGGCGGTGCCATCTTCCAGCTGCACGCCCTTGCGCAGACGCTGCAGCATGGCTTCGGTGATCTCGCCAAAGACACGGACCGCGTATTCCCGCTCCACTTCGTGGCTCGGGTGCATCAGGCGATTGGCCAGCTCACCGTCTGTAGTGAACAGCAGCAGACCTGAGGTGTTGACGTCGAGGCGGCCGACCGCAATCCAGCGGGCACCTTCCATCTTGGGCAGACGATCAAACACGGTGGGACGACCTTCCGGATCGTGACGGGTACACATCTCCCCTTCCGGCTTGTGGTAAGCCAGTACGCGGCAGATCACTTCCTCTGCGGCACGGGTCTTGACCTGGTGACCATCCACCCGGATCACGGCGTTCACTTCGACGCGATCCCCCAGTGTGGCGACCTTGCCATCCACACTGACCCGACCTGCGGTGATCAGGGCCTCCATCTCACGACGGGAGCCGTGACCCGCGCGGGCCAACACTTTTTGCAGTTTTTCACTCATCGGGGTTACCTGATTGTTGATCGCTGCCCACTGGTAAAAGGGGCAACAGGGTTAACTGTAACAAACGCCGGTTGGAGCACTCGCCGCAGTTGAAAAATGTATATCTCGGTGACATCTGCACGCTTGGGCGCCATTCACCGGGCATCGCTCTCCCCGTCCACCGCAGAGGGCAACAGGGGTTGCAGCTCAGGATCCAGCTCGGGGAGCTGCTCCAGACTCTGCAGATTAAAGTAATCCAGAAACTCTCTGGTGGTGGCGAGCAGCTCGGGGCGACCGGCCACCTCTTTGTGGCCGATGCTGCGCACCCAGCCACGCTCTTTCAGGGTATTCACTATCTGGCTCGACACCGCCACCCCGCGGATCGCTTCGATCTCGGCCCGGGTGATGGGTTGGCGATAGGCGATCAGGGTCAGTGTCTCCATCACGGCGCGCGAATAACGCGGCGCCCGCTCGCTCCAGAGCCGCGAGAGCTCCTCGGCATACTCCTGACGCGCCTGAAAGCGCCAGCCGGAGGCGACCTCTTTGAGCTCGACGCCCCGCGAGCTGTAATCTTGCCTGATCTCGGCCAACAGTAGCTGAACATAGCGACTGGTCACCGGATAATCCGCCAGCACGCTGCTTTTCAGTTCGCTGACATTGAGCGGACGACCAGCCACAAACAGCGCCGCTTCGATCAGGGTCTTGAGTCGTTCAGTGGGCAGCGCCACGGTTGCCCTCCTCGCTCTGCTCGGCCAATGCGAAATGAATTGGTCCCAGCGGTTCTGCCTGCAGGATCCAGATCAGTTGCTCCTTGCACAGCTCCAGCAGGGCCAGAAACGTCACCAGTACCCCCATGCGCCCCTCTTCGGAGCGCAGCACCTGCTCAAGGCGCAGGGTCTGGCCCAGCGTGAGCATGGCGAGGATCTCCGCCATGCGCACCCGGGTCGGGATCTGTTCGCGGCGGATCTGGTGATGTTCGAAATGAGTCGCGCGTTTTACCACACTTTGCATGTAAAGGGCGAGCTCAACCAGCGAAACATCGGGCGCCAGTGGCTTGAGGGCGCCAAAATCGGGGGGCAAGGCAGCGGCGATATAAATCTCCCGCTCCACCCGTGGCAGCTCATTGACCCTCTCTGCACCTACCTTGTAACGCTCGTACTCCTGCAGGCGGCGAATAAGGGTCACCCGCGGGTCTTCCCCCTCCTCTTCATCCTCCAGCTCCGGCGCCTTGGGCAGCAGCAGGCGGGATTTTATCTCCGCCAGCCAGGCCGCCATCAGCAGATATTCGGCCGCCAGCTCAAGGTTGAGCCCCTGCATCAGCTCCACGTACTCCATGTACTGGGCGGTGATCTGCAGGATCGGCAGGTTGAGGATATCGAGCTGCTGGCGCCTGATGAGATAGAGCAGCAGATCCAGCGGTCCCTCGAAGGTATCGAGGAACACCTCCAGCGCATCGGGCGGGATGAACAGGTCCTGGGGCAGCTCGTGATAGGGCTGCCCCAGGACTTTCGCGATGGGTAGCGCGGCGCCAGTCCCCGTCTCGGCGGAAGGGACTGTCACCGGTTCAGCGACATCACTCAAACGGGGTCGGGTCTCCGGCACCGCGACGACGCAATACCGGCTCGTCGTCAGAGAAATCGACCACTGTGGTGGGCTGCTCGCCCAGATAACCGCCGTTGACCACCAGATCGATCTGCTTGCCCAGCTTGTCGAAGATCTCTTCCGGGTCAAACTCGGCCATCTCGGAGTCCGGCAGGATCAATGTGGTGGAGAGCAGCGGCTCGCCGAGTGCTTCCAAGAGCGCCTGGGCAATCTTGTTGTCCGGAATACGGATACCAATGGTCTTTTTCTTCTCGTTCATCAGGCGGCGCGGCACCTCCTTGGTCGCCTTGAAGATGAAGGTGTAGGCACCCGGGGTGTTGTTCTTGATCAGGCGAAACGCACTGTTGTCGACCTTGGCGTAGGTTGCGATCTCGGAGAGATCGCGGCACACCAGGGTGAAGTCGTGGTTGGCGTCGAGGCGACGGATGCGGCAGATACGCTCCAGCGCGCCCTTGTCACCCATCTGGCAACCCAGCGCATAACCGGAGTCTGTCGGATAGACGATGACGCCGCCGTTCTGGATGATCTGTACCGCCTGACCGATCAGTCGGGCCTGGGGGTTTTCCGGATGTACGTAAAAATGCTGACTCATAGCTTGTTCTCGCAATGGGGGCAGCAATACCTGCCCGCTCGTATGGTCACGGGTCAAAGACCCATGACACTACCTTAACCTGTTTGTGGCTGCTTCGCTGGCGCCGTTACCGGCTTGCCAGCAGCTCGGCATGCTGTTCGGTGGTGAGCCCAAAGTGACCGGGATAGGCCAACCAGACGGGCATTCCCTCTTTGGGCAGCCAGAGGTGGCGGCCCAGCTCGGTCCATTTGGAGGGGAAGTGAAAATCCGATCCCACCGAGATATAGAGGTCGTGCTCCTTGGCCCACTGGCCCAGATTGGCCCGCTCCTGTGGGCTCTGCTGGGGCAGCGAAACCTCCATGGCATCCCCACCTGCCGCCTTGAAGGCCACCAGCAGCCGCTTGATCCACTTGGCGGTGAGATCGTAACGGCTGGGGTGGGCCAGCACCGCCAGCCCACCGGCGGCATGAATGGCCGCGATAGCTTCGCTCATCTCGGGCCACTCGGCCGGGGCATACCCTTTATTGCCACGGCTCAGGTACTTTTTGAATACCTTCTGCATATTGTCGGCCACCCCGCGTGCCACCAGCACTCGGGCAAAGTGGGCGCGGGTCACGGCGGCGTCACCGGCGAGCGCCTTGGCTTCTTCATAGGTGCCGGGGATGAGGCACTTCTCCAGACGACGCCCGATTTCCAGCGCGCGCGCCTCGCGACGGGCCAGCTGACCGGCCAGAAAGTCGGTCAGTTGCGGATTTTTTTCATCCACCCCCAGCGCCACGATATGAATTTCGTGATGCTCCCAGCCGGTGGAGATCTCGACCCCGCTCACCAGTCGCAGCGGCAGTTGCTCGGCTTCGATGGTGCGGCGCACCTCATCAAGCCCGGCTAGGGTGTCGTGGTCAGTAACGGCTAATACCTCGACCTGTTTTTCGGCGGCGCGGCGCACCAGTTCGGCTGGGCTCAGCACCCCGTCGGAGGCAGTGGTATGGCAGTGAAGATCGAATCTCATCAGGTTATTCCGCTCTCGTGGTCAGGTCACCATTCATGGCAAATCGGTGAAAGAAGGCTAAAAAGCGACTTGACTTGGCCGCGGCTTTATCGTTTTCTGTAGGCACTTCATTGCAAACATCTTTTTACAGGACTTTATCATGCAAACGACTTCCATCCTGACCATCTGGTGGTGGCACACTCCCTGACATGCGGGCGTGTGGTCGTTGCTGTACCTGTAATCTGACAGCAAATTAAGAACCCAAAGAAAAAGCCCGCTGACCCCAGCGGGCTTTTTTATTATCCGGCAAATGGACCTGTGATGAAACCGAGAATTCAGACAAGCAAGCTGACCTGGCGATGGCGCCCCTGAACCAGCCACCCCGGACCAATTAAATTTTCAAGGAATTCAATGTCATGAACATCGGTAAACAGCATCACACGCAAGGGAACGCACTATGACAGCCACACATCGCCTTCCTCTGGGTGAATTCGATACCCTCAAGCTCAACGCCCCCTATGTGGCCGACCCGCTGGCGCTCTATACCCGCCTCTGTCAGGGCCGCCCCAACAACCTGCTGCTGGAATCAGTGGAGATCGACTCCAAGGCAGGCAAACAGAGCCTGCTGCTGGTAGACGCCTGCCTGCGCATCGAGTGCCGTGGTCGCACCGTGCGGGTTCGCAGCCTCAATGACAACGGTGCCCAGTTGCAAAGCCTGCTGGCCGAGCGGCTGCCTGCGGTGGTTGCCCGCTCGCTGGTAGATGGCGAGCTGCAGCTCGACTTCCCGGCCTCCGATCGGGAGCAGGACGAAGATTCCCGCCTCAAGGGGAGCAGCGTGCTCGACGTGCTGCGCACCCTGCAGCGGGAGCTTGATTGCCAGTTGGGTAAAGAGGCGCTCTTTATGGCGGGCAGCTTTGCCTACGACCTCATCGCCTCTTTTGAAGATCTGCCCGAAGTGCCGGAGGGGAGCAACGACTGCCCCGACTACTGCTTCTATGTGGCCGAGACCCTAATCACCATCGACCATATCGAACGCACCACTCAACTGCTGGCCTGCATCTTTGGCGGCGACAGCGACGAAAGCCAGGTGGAAGACAGATACACCCGCCTGACCGAACGGCTCACCGACTTCAAACAGATTTGCCAGCAACCCCTCTGCGCCGAGCTGACCACCCAGCCCCTGACCGGCGGCATGAGCGTGGACAAGAGCGACAAACAGTTCTGCGCCGAGGTGGAGAAACTCAAGGGCTTTATCCGCCGTGGCGACATCTTTCAGGTGGTGCCGTCCCGCTGCTTTTCCCTGCCCTGCCCGAGCCCCCTGGCCGCCTATCGCCGCCTCAAACAGACCAACCCCAGCCCCTACATGTTCTACGTGCAGGATGAGGGCTTCACCCTGTTTGGCGCCTCGCCGGAGAGCGCGGTGAAATTCTGCGCCGCCAGCCGCGACGTGGAGATGTACCCCATCGCCGGTACCCGCCGCCGCGGTTTCAACCCCGATGGCAGCATCAACCGGGATCTCGACGGCCGCATCGAGCTGGAGCTGCGTCAGGATGAGAAAGAGGTGGCCGAGCACCTGATGCTGGTGGATCTGGGCCGCAACGACATCGCCCGCATCTCGGAGCCCGGCACCCGCTACGTCAAGGAGCTGCTGAAAGTGGATCGCTACAGCCACGTGATGCATCTGGTCTCCAAGGTGGTCGGCACCTTGCGTTCCGACCTTGACGCCCTGCACGCCTATCAGGCCTGCATGAACATGGGCACCCTCACCGGCGCCCCCAAGATCCGCGCCAGCGAGCTTATTCGCATGGTGGAAGGCAAGCGCCGCGGCAGCTACGGCGGCGCGGTCGGCTACATCAACGGCGCTGGCGAGATGGATACCTGCATCGTCATCCGCTCCGCCTTTGTCAAAGAGGGCGTGGCCCACGTGCAGGCCGGTGCCGGTGTGGTCTATGACTCCAAGCCGCAAGCCGAAGCGGACGAAACCCGCGCCAAGGCGGCCGCCGTGCTGGCCGCCATCGCTGCCAGCCATGGCACCTCCCTGCAAGCCCTGAGCGCCCAGCAGGAGCAACATAAGGACGTGAGCCATGACTAACATCTTCCTGCTCGACAACTTCGACTCCTTTACCTACAACCTCGTCGACCAGTTCCGCTCCCTCGGTTATCCGGTGCGGATCTACCGCAACAGCCTGCCGGCCAGCCGCATCATGAGCGAAATCGCCGCCTGTGAAGGGGATGCGGTGCTGGTGCTCTCGCCGGGGCCGGGCGCCCCCCACGAGGCGGGCTGCCTGATAGACCTCATCAAGCTGGCTCGTGGTCAGGTGCCCATCCTCGGTATCTGCCTCGGCCATCAGGCTCTGTGCGAAGCCTACGGCGGCACCGTCGGCGCGGCGGGTGAAATCGTCCACGGCAAGCGTTCGCTGATTGAGCACAACGGCCACGGCGCCTTCGCCGGCCTGCCGAGCCCGCTGCCGGTGGCCCGCTACCACTCGCTGGTCGCCACCTATGTACCGGAAGAGCTGACGGTGATTGCCCACTATCAGGGCATGCCCATGGCCATCGAGCAGCAGGATGAGCGGGTTCTGGGCTTCCAGTTCCACCCGGAATCCATCATGACCTCGGAAGGGGCCCGTCTGCTGACCCAGGCGCTCGCCCATATCACCCGTCCAGAAAGCAGCGTGCGGTAAGGAGACCAACATGCATCAACATCTCAACACCCTCTATCAGGGTCAGTCTCTAAGCCGTGAAAGTACCCGCGACGCCTTCGGTCAGGTGGTACGTGGCGAAGTGGACCCCATCGTGCTCGCAAGCCTGCTGACTGCCCTCAAGATCAAGGGGGAGACCCCGGAGGAGATCGCTGGCGCCGCCGAAGCGTTGCTGGCGGAAGCGCGCGACTTCCCACGTCCGGATTATGAGTTTTGCGACATCGTCGGTACCGGTGGCGATGGCCTCAACACCATCAACGTCTCCACCACCTCGGCGCTGGTCGCCGCCGCCTGCGGCCTGAAAGTGGCCAAGCACGGCAACCGCTCGGTTTCGAGCAAGTCGGGTTCGAGCGATCTGCTGGACAAAATGGGCATCAAGCTCGACATGAGCCCGGCGCAAGCGCGCCGCTGCCTCGATGAGCTCGGCATCTGCTTCCTGTTCGCCCCCCAGTACCACGCCGGGGTGCGCCACGCCATGCCGGTACGTCAGGCCCTCAAGACCCGTACCCTGTTCAACGTGCTGGGGCCGCTTATCAACCCCGCTCGTCCCACCTATCAGCTGATGGGGGTCTATGCCCCCGAGCTGGTGCGCCCCATCGCAGAAACCCTGCTGGCACTGGGGCTGAAAACCGGTATGGTGGTTCACGGCGCCGGGCTCGACGAGATTGCCATCCATGGCCCGACCCAGGTGGCCCAGATCCGTGACGGCGAAATCCGTGAATTTATGATCACCCCGGCTGACTTTGGCCTCGAGACCTATCCGGTGAGCGCCATTCAGGGTGGTGAGCCTGAAGAGAACCGCGCCATCACCGCCGCCATTCTGGAAGGGCGTGGCACTCCGGCTCACAACGCCGCCATTGCCGCCAATGTGGCGCCGCTGCTGCTGATGGCGGGCAAGGCGACCGATCTCAAGAGCGCGGCGGCCGAGGTGCTGGCGGTGCTGGCGAGCGGCAAGGCAGCGGATCTGGCTGCTCGGCTCGCCACTTTGAGCCATCAGGAAGCGGGCCATCAGGAGGCATGATGTCAGCCACCATGTCGCACAGCAGTCATTCAGAACGCCCGCAGGGCAAGAGCCAGTTTCGCAAGGATAACGAGATGTCAGACCTTATTGCCCCCCATGCTTTTCTGAACATGCCCTCCATCAGCCAGACCATTCTCGGCAAGATCGTGGCGGCCAAGCAGGAGTGGGTTGCCGCCCGCAAGCTGGCCCAGCCGCTGGAGAGCTTCCAGAACGCGCTGACCCCAAGCGATCGGGATTTCGTCGGGGCACTCAAGGCGGGCTCCACCCGCTTTATTCTGGAGTGCAAGAAGGCCTCCCCCTCCAAGGGCTTGATCCGCGACGATTTCAGCCCGGAGGCCATCGCCGACATCTATGGCAAATACGCCACCGCCATCTCGGTGCTGACCGACGAGAAGTTCTTTCAGGGGGATTTCGCCTTTTTGCCGCGGGTGCGCAGCCGCGTATCGCAGCCGGTGCTCTGCAAGGATTTTATGATTGACCCCTATCAGGTCTATCTGGCCCGCCACTATCAGGCAGACGCCATCCTGCTGATGCTCTCGGTGCTCACCGACGAGGGCTATCGCGCCCTGTTCGCGGTGGCCAAGGAGCTGGGTCTTGGCGTGCTCACCGAGGTGAGCAATGAAGAGGAGCTGACCCGGGCCATCGCGTTGGGTGCGCCGGTCATCGGCATCAACAACCGGGATCTGCGCGACTTGAGCGTCGATCTCAACCGCACCAAACAGCTGGCTAAAGATATTCCGAGCGATCGGGTGGTGATCAGCGAGTCCGGCATCAATCACCGCGCTCAGGTGGCGGATCTGCGCCACCATGCCAAGGGCTTTCTGGTGGGCTCGTCATTGATGGCCGAGCCGGATCTGGAGGCGGCTGTGCGCAAGCTGGTGCTGGGTCAGAACAAGGTGTGCGGCCTGACCCGCGCCGAGGATGCCGCCGCTGCCCATCAGGCGGGTGCGGTATTCGGGGGTCTTATCTTTGTGGCGAAAAGCCCGCGCTATGTTGACATTCCCGCCGCCCGCGCCGTGATGGCGGGCGCGCCGCTCGCCTATGTCGGGGTATTTCGCAACGCCCAGCCCGCCACCATCGCCAAGACAGTGGATGCGCTGGGGCTCGCCGCGGTGCAGCTGCACGGCGATGAGGATGCAGCCTATATCCATACCCTGCGGCCGCTGCTGCCCGCTGGCTGCCAGATCTGGAAGGCCGTAGGCGTCTCTCTCGGCAAAGAAAGCGGCGAACCGCTGCCCGCCCTCGACTACCCGGCGGATCGCCTGCTGCTGGATACGAAAGTCGGCAGCCAGAGCGGCGGTACCGGTCAGGCGTTCGACTGGGCCCTGCTGGCCCATCTCGATAAAGCCAAGCTGATGCTGGCGGGGGGGCTCAACCCCGACAACGCCCTGCAGGCGGCGCAAGTGGGCTGCCTCGGCCTTGATTTCAACTCCGGGTTGGAGAGTGCCCCGGGCCAGAAGGATGCACACAAGATAGCAGCCGCCTTCGGCGCACTGCGCAACCTGTAACGCAACCCTTTTTGATATTTCGATTTAGCTAATACAAGGAAGAAGCCATGACCCTGCTCAACCCGTTTTTCGGTGAATTTGGCGGTATGTATGTACCCCAAATCCTTATCCCGGCCCTGCTCCAGCTGGAGAAGGCCTTCGTCGATGCCAAGGATGACCCGGCCTTTATCGCCGAGTTTCAGTCCCTGCTGACCGAGTATGCCGGTCGCCCGACTCCGCTCACCCTCACCCGCAATCTGACCAAGGGCACCAAGACCCGCCTCTATCTCAAGCGTGAAGATCTGCTGCACGGCGGCGCCCACAAGACCAACCAGGTGCTGGGTCAGGCGCTGCTGGCCAAGCGGATGGGCAAGAACGAGATCATCGCCGAGACCGGCGCCGGTCAGCATGGCGTCGCCACTGCGCTGGCCTGCGCCCTGCTCGGCCTCAAGTGCCGGGTCTATATGGGGGCCAAGGACTGCGAGCGCCAAAAGCCCAACGTATTTCGCATGAAGCTGATGGGCGCCACCGTTATTCCGGTGCACTCCGGCTCGTCTACCCTGAAAGATGCCTGCAACGAGGCGCTGCGCGACTGGGCCGCCAACTACGAGTCGGCCCACTACCTGCTCGGCACCGCCGCGGGCCCCCACCCCTTCCCCACCATCGTGCGGGAGTTCCAGAAGATGATCGGCGAAGAGGCCAAGGCCCAGTGCTTCGAGAAGGAAGAGCGACTGCCCGATGCGGTGATCGCCTGTGTCGGCGGCGGCTCGAATGCCATCGGCATGTTTGCAGACTTTATCGATGAGCCATCGGTGCGCCTTATCGGCGTCGAGCCGGGTGGTCACGGCATCGAGAGTGGCGAGCACGGTGCGCCGCTCGGTCACGGCAGCAAGGGGGTCTTCTTTGGCATGCACTCCTACCTGATGCAGGACAATCAGGGCCAGATTCAGGAGTCCTACTCCGTTTCGGCGGGGCTGGACTTCCCCTCCGTCGGCCCGCAGCACGCCCATCTGGCCGCCATCGGCCGCGCCGAGTACCCCTCGGTGACCGACAAGGAGGCGCTGAACGCCTTCCAGGAGCTGGCCAAATCCGAAGGCATCATCCCTGCGCTGGAGTCCTCCCACGCACTGGCCCACGCCCTCAAGATGGCCCGCAGTGAACCGGAAAAAGAGCAGGTGCTCATCGTCAACCTCTCCGGCCGTGGCGACAAAGATATCTTCACCGTTGCCGACATCTTTGAAAAAGAAGGAACCTTGTCATGAACCGTTACGCACAACTCTTCTCCCGTCTGGACGACGCTAATCAGGGCGCCTTTGTGCCGTTCGTGATGCTGGGTGACCCCACCCCCGAATTGTCGCTATCCATCGTCGATGCGCTGGTAGAAGGGGGCGCCGATGCCCTCGAACTCGGCATTCCCTTCTCCGATCCGGTGGCAGACGGCCCCACCATTCAGGGCGCCGCTCTGCGCGCCTTTGCCAGCCACACCACCCCGGACGACTGCTTCGAGCTGCTCGGCCGCATCCGCGCCAAGTACCCGCAGCTACCCATTGGCCTCTTGGTCTACGCCAATCTCGTCTATGTGCGCAAAATCGATGGCTTCTACGAGAAGTGCCAGCAGGCTGGCGTGGATTCGGTGCTGGTTGCCGACGTGCCGGTGCAGATGTGCGCCCCCTACAAGGCGGCCGCCGACAAGTTTGGCATCGACAGCATCTTTATCGCGCCGCCCAATGGCGACGCCGAGACCCTGAAACAGGTGGCGGAGCTCGGCAATGGTTACACCTATCTGGTGAGCCGCGCTGGCGTCACCGGTGCCGAGACCAAGGCCGGCATGCCGGTGGAAGGGCTGCTCAATACCCTGCGCGAGTTCAAGGCGCCCCCCGCCCTGCTCGGCTTTGGCATCAGCGAACCGGTTCAGGTGCGTGAAGCCATCGCCGCTGGCGCCGCCGGTGCCATCTCCGGCTCCGCTGTGGTGAAGATCATCGAGACCCACCACCAGAGCCCGGAACATATGCTGACTCGTCTGAAGGAGTTTGTGGAAGGGATGAAGGCTGCAACCAATCGTTAAGGCGGCATGGGTCAAATGCCATTGGCCGTTTCTGAAGAAAGGGAGCCTGATAGGCTCCCTTTTGTTATCCGGCTTCAACGGTTGGTACCTCTGTAGGTCTGATTAGCGAAGCGTAATCAAACGTTAGCGGTGTTGATGTGGTGGCGTGGCTTCGCCACGCAGTGGCACAAATAAGCACAGCGCATTGCACTGCACTGCACTGCAGGAAATAGTCCGTTCCACGACGACAGACTCTCGCCATTCCAGAGCCGCTCGCTCGGCATCCTGCCTCGCGGCCTGGACAAGAGGCCTCGCCTCAGCGAACAAGAGGGGGATCAAAACCGTGCCAACCCGCAGCCCCGTCTAACAGCAGATATGCCCCCTCTCCCCTTGGAAGAGGGCTGGAGTGAGGGGGATTTTCGCATTTTTGCTCACTTAACAACCTACTGAAACGGCAGTTGCTCACTAATTAATTGAACCGGCTCAGATTTCTATCAACCCCCTCTTTCCATGTCTCAATCCGGCTCCTTATGATAGCAATCGACACTCCGTCACTAGGGAGAGCGTCATGACAGCAATTGTTGCTATCTCGCAGGTGAAAAGCAGCAGACTGGGGGCTGAAACTCAGGGGCGGTAGCCTTGCTGACGTCTGGCCACCACCGATGAAGAAACCTAGCGAATACGCTCAGGTATCAGAGTCAGATTGGTAATATTTAATTTTTTCGTGGCAACTATCAGAGCAGATCAGGGCAGAACGGTGTTACATGGGAGGCTCTGCTACCGGATTAGTGCCGTCTTCTATCTAATCACTGTTAGCGAGAGCAACTACAGAACAGCCCATAAGTTATAAGAAAATAATTATCATATTTAACAGAAGTAACATGGAGAAAAAAGTAATGAGTGATTATATGGATTTCCTTGGTGATAGTTACAACGAGGAATGTAGTGGTCAAGTAAAACTGGCCACTACAAAGATACGAAACAGGCAACGGCATAACACTTTGCCAATGCTGCCATTCCAAGATACATAGAACTTTTAACGGACGTCCCGATTTAGGACTTCGAATGGACACGCAAGGAGGCGAGAACATCGAAGAAATGATTGAACTCCTTGGCTATCTTGCCTCAGATGCACAAGAACGCGAAATCCTGTGTGACAAGTACTACTTCTTAAGCGATCAATACCTGAACACATGCAAGAATTTTCAGGGTATTGAGAACAGCATCATGTTCCATGGTACGCGTCTTGAGCAAGCCTACTGGATCTGGCGTCAAACGCCCCGCCAAATGCTTAAGGCAGTCCTCTCTGCGAACGGCATAGATCTCCCACCAAACTTCGTCCAGCGCGGGCCGATCACATGGCTATAACCTTTCTCTGCCCGGGCTCTAACTCAGACGTTAGGCATCATTAAAAATTTACTGCAATATATTTTAATAGGTTTAAGTAGCAAATGAGATTAACGGATACGTTTATAGTTGGTAATACAGTTATTGAAATAGCACTTGCCGATATAACAACCATTGATGTTGATGTTATAGTCAATTCAATATGCGAAAGACTACATTTTGGTACTGGGGTGGCTGGTTCTATTATTTATAACGGTGGAAATAAAATTAAAGATGAGGTCTTAAATCATCTTGGCTTAGTCGAACCCGGCTCAATAATAGTGACGGGAGCAGGAGAGTTATCCTATAAGTCAATCTATCATGCGATCAGCTCCCGATGTGCAGCAGGAACTACTAAAGAGATCTTGATAAATTGTGTTCTTAACAGTCTGAATCAAGCAAGAAATGATGATGTTGAAAGCATTGCATTTCCTGCGTTAGGTACAGGTGAAATGGATTTTGATGTACATGAAGCCGCAAAAACTTTGATTAATACAGTAATACAAGATTGCATTGATGAAAATAAAATTAAACGTGTGGTCTTTTGTTTGCTTCGCCCTGATGGATTTACTGCTTTTTTTAGAGAAGCAGTTAGACAATGTATAATAAGAGAAACTCAATGCTTTAATGACTCTCATAAAGATGTTTCTTCTGAGACACATAATTTGATTAAAAGATTAGAGTTATGTTTACCTGGCCAAGCTTCATGGAAAGAATATGAGGATATTAGTGTTGAAATATTTGAATATTTATTCTCACCACCACTATCACCACCAAGAATACAAGAAGGAACTGAAAATGGACTTATAATAAGGGATGCGATATTCCCTAATTATGCTGAAGAAGGATATTGGAAGATTCTTGATGGAAGATATAAAGCACAAATGATTATACTTGAGTGTAAAAATTATACTAATCCTATAGACCAAAACGCAGTAAATCAAATTTGCAGATATTTTCAAAACAAAGCATTAGGAAAAGTAGGCTTTATCGCCAGCAGGGTTGATCCATCCAAGTCCGCGCTAAAAGCTAGAACAGAAGCATTTAGAGATACTGGTTGTATAATTATTTTCATAAGTGACTTTGATTTTGCACAAATGGTTGAATTAAAACGTGTCGGAAAAGCTCCCGATATATATATAAAGAGAAAAATCGAAGACTTTATACTAGCGTATTAGATTTAAAAAACCCACCAAACTTACACCTTCAATTAAATATCTAACAAGACATTCCAATTTGCCTTTTACTGTCACCAATTTTGGTTCCCAAAGTACCTTCACAGTACTCGGAGAATTAACCTTTGTTGATTTTTTAGCTAAAACACTCGACTTAAGACACAATGATAATACTAGATAAAATTCAAACAGGACACCCAAAAGAGCTCCTAACTAACTTAAAACGTAGAGTCACACAACTCGCAAATGGAAACTCATGGATACGAATAGGAATAACTGGTAACCCTCAAAAACGATGGGATAAATATATGAGTTCAGGACCTTGCTGGGACAGGATGGAACTACTTTACAAAACAAGTTCATACACTCATATCGTAGAGATGGAAGCACAGCTAATAAGCCACTTATACCATAACGACAAGCTATGGAATTTTACAGGCGGTGGTGGCGGTTCCATATGGCCAGAACAAGGTTATTATTTATACTGCTTAGTTCGCAGAGACCGCTAATAATATACTCAAATACTGTTAACTTCGTTCGAAAAAAATCATGCCCGCCATCCCATCAATCCCAGCATCAATACAACCCCCGGCAGCCAGACCCAGTAGAGCTCGGAGAGGATCACCGCTTCGCCTCGGGCGGTGAGATAGGCCTCCAGCTTGAAGGGGGCAAC